>QMWY01000109.1 GCA_003661865.1 Thermoprotei archaeon | reverse complement strand
TTCTCCACCACATCACGATCCTTGGCAGCGCCCCCAGATCCGCCTCGAAGTAGAGCCTGCCCGGCGCTACCCTAGGGTTCTCTACGGGCGCCAGCTCCCTAAGCTCCTCTAGCGCGACATGCTCAAGCCCCGGGTCGAGGGTTGCGAAGAGCTTCGCCCTAGACATGTCAGCCAGCCACCGCCTCATCAGCCCTCAGAAACGGTCGGGATGAACATCATCCGGGGCCGCCCTGCTTATACCTCGCGGTGCGTAGCCCTAGTCCGGGTGCCCCAGCGTGCTTCTAGCTGTGCGGGATATAGATGCTTTGCTTCTCCGCACAGGAGCTAAGAGCTCCGTGTTCACCTGCTTCGCTGGGCTTTTTGAAAGGTTTGAGCAGAGGGTTGTTTTCGAGAAGCTTAGAGTTGAGAAGCTTAGGGTACTAGCGGAGATTCTGGGGGGTGGCGGATGGGCTTTTATCTCTCGTGGTACCCGTATAGTGTTCTGCACCGAGCCCCTTAGACACAGGGTATGCCCGGGATCTGTGGAGCTCTCAGTATCGGGCGAGCCTCCTCTGCTAAACCTATCGGTTCTTCGCAAAGGATGCTCCTCTAAACCTCCGCCTAACACTGTTTTCTGTCCACGACACTTCAACACGGATTACGGGAACTACATACGGTATATTTTCAGTGGACGTGTACAAGTCAATAGGTCTAACCCGTTCTTCCGCTTACCTGCATTCCTCTACACAGTCTACTACGGCTCAGAGCTTATCAAGATAGGGACCGTCATCTCGTTTAAGGGTTCTAGAAGGCTCTTAGAGCAACCCGGGCTTCTCTACTCGTTTATTTTGGCAGCACCCAGTATAGCAGAGGCTAGGAAGGCCGAGGTCGCCCTCTCATCCTTACCCGGCGTATCTCAGGCACCATCAGCAAAGGAGAGGTTCTCCTACCTCACCCGCGCGTCACACCGCAGTATAGAGGAGCACCTACGTGCCTTTGCATGCCGCTTAGCAACCGTTCTGAGAAGGGCCAGATCCACCGGGATCCTAAAAGAGGAGCTGAAGAGGTGGTTTACCCAGGATAAACCCCTAACAGTAATGAACATAGACTGGGGGATGGACACCCCTAACATAAGGATCCTTATCAGAAGCAGCGACATCAACAAGATACTATCTGGAGACAGCTGCGTAGTTGAGGGCTATGCCCATGGGGCACTACTCCTCAACTGCGCATCAGCAGGTAGTGTAGCGGTGCCCTACGAGCTTCTCAGAGACAGAGTCCTCTGCCTAGAGCTTCTGAAGTCATAAATCTTTGTGCCCAGCACAAGATTTTTGATGTAGAGCTCCCAGAAGTACCTTGGTCGCCAAGGATAGGCTGAAGAGTATGGCGCGTACTAAGCAAGGAGCGCTGTTACTGCTCATAATAGTATTGCTCATCTCAACGATAGCTGCTACATTTGCTGCCAGCTTCGTATACTACCCCGTAACCGTAGTTCTTCGCGGAGTTACACCACCTATAGTCCTCGAAGCACCAAGTAGTGACATCGTAAACGTATCCCTAAGCCCTTACGGCACTCAAGCGAATGCATCTGTGAATATAGCCAGGGCTGCCAATCGCTATGACTTGAGCTTAACGAGGTACGCCATCTACTGGAGTGACTTCAACTCCCCACATGATGCATCATCGATAAGCTTTGGAGGAAACACCTCTTGCAGATGGGGCATAACCAACGGGTACCTATACCTGAACCTAGAGTTATCGACGGATAGCAGGATCTACGGCTACTGCTACGCCATATTTAACAACGCTAGCAACGAAGCCATAGATAACGCAACAGAGGTGTACATAGAGTCGAGATTGTCATCCTTGTCGTTAAACATTCAAGGGACTCCTAGTTGGAATAGCCATATGGATCCCGTAGCTGCTTATATCGAGAACACTATTCCACTCAAAGCTTATGGTATTGGACCCCAGGTATTATTGCTACGTTTACGCTACAGCATAATGCTCTACTTGGGCAGTGAAGCGAGTAGACTTAGCTCTAGGCTTAGGCTAAGCCTCTCAGATCTTCAAGTGTCCTCTAGACGTAGCGATGGTGCATTACAGCTGTGGATTGATCCTAGTCAACCTCTCCTTACAGCTATTGATAGCACCATAAACCCGACTAACACAGGGTTCCTACTCTATGTCTATCTAGCTAGACTTCTCTGGGGAGCAGTGTCTGCGAATGTTACTGCTTATGTGGACAACGTTGTTGTTACTAGGGATGCTGTGCCTTGGCTTATCAACGTTACGGGTCTTCTGCCAGGATACGCTGTGAAACTGTTTGATAGTCAAGGCAATCTAATAGCTAATGCTACTGCTGATGAGAGTGGCGTGGCGGTGTTAAACCTATGGGAGGCTGGGTTAACGTGGTTTGCTATACCTAATGGTGTCATAGCTGTTTATGAGAACTCTTCCTCACAGAACCCCTTGGTCTCGATAAGCCCTGGGTTCGTCGTTGGAGGTGATGTTTATAGGTTCCGTATTCTTCCCGTGGACCTGCCGATCCTTATAGTTAATAACACAGGCTCTCAGGTGTTCCACGTCAAGCTCGTGCTCACACGCTATTCCGTCTCTGGAGCGTTGCACAACGCTACCCTGTATCTCGCAACGGAAACCGGTTCCTCAACAGGGATAACAGTTGTTGGCAATTCCATAATATCTACGGAGACCAACTTCGTGGAGATCCCAGCTAGTAGCAGTGCTTTGGTAAGGCTCTATGTAGATGCTGATCCAGGATTCTCTGCGAGCTTCACGCTACTGCTTGTCTATACCAATGGTTTCGTAGAGGTTTCCTACCCCGTAAACGTAGTTGTCGAGGGTTGATCTGGCTATGGGTGCTAGGCGGCTGTTCGACATAGCTATCTACATCGTTCTTGGGCTCATAGCCCTGCTCTTCCTCGGGAGGTTCCTGTGGCTGCCCGTATCGCTGTTCATAGTGTCTGGCCGATCCATGGAGCCCACGCTGCACATCGGGGATCTGGTTGTAGGTGTTAGGAGGGAGCCGCGGATAGGTGATGTCGTTGTCTACTGTGTTTCTAGAAGCCGTATCTACTGCGTTGTCCATAGACTCATCGGATTCGATGAACATGGAAACCCTATCACTAAGGGTGATGCTAACCCTGTTCCTGATCCCCCTATGGCTAGGGAGATACTCTATACAGCTACTCTAGCCATCCCCCGCTACCTCTGGATCCCACCCACGGTTCTGCTACTAGGGTTCTACGCAGCTATGAAGGCCAGAGAGTATCTAGAGCGCGAGAGGCTGGGGGCCGCTAAGACCTCTCTGGAGATCCTCACAATAGGCATCCTGATCATGTGGTTCGCAGCCTACATAGTCGTGGCGCTCTCTGCTCCACGGCAACCCCTACTACCTGAATCCCTCTTCCCGAAGCCTAGTGTAGCCCTTGTCAGGGCTGTTTACAGCAGCAACTACTCATCGCTAGAAATAATACTTAGACCTACAGGTGTCAAGCTCCTCGCAGTAAGCGGTGTCTGCAGCGCTTATACAAGCAGTGGTAGGCTCCTCGCCACGTTTCCCGGCACGATCAGGGGCAACATCGTGGTGATTACACTACCCCCACAGTTCTGGAGAGAGCTTCTCAACAGCTCTAGAGGTGTAACAACATACTACAGGATTAGGTGCCTCATAGCCCTAGACAAGGGATACCTACACCTATCCATACCCATGCACTTCACTTGGCGCCTCCTAGATATCAAGGTGTTAGAGAACCAAGGGCTATTCACCATCGCAAACCCAAATCCCGTGCCTATAAACACTAGCTACAGCCTCATAACCTACACCAAGGATCGTTTCGGGAGAACAGCTCTGCTCTCCGTATACAGAGGCACCTTGGTGCTAGCGCCCCTATCCAAAACCTACATAGCTGTGCCTCCGGGGGTCTGGATGGCTAGGCTTGTGTTGCGCTACAGGGTCTGGGATGAGGAGATCGTTTATGCGACTAAGTTTGTGCTCAGTAGCTAGGGTTCTCCACGCCGTAACCGCAACTCTCGCTACCATTACCACAGCCATATTCACACTTTCATCAATACTCCCGATCTACACCATGTATGGGGGGCCTACACGCGGAGCCATAGCACTACTGTGGTATCACATCGAGTACCTAGGCGTGGATATAGGGATCGAGTTCCTCAACAGCCTCCACGTAACAGCCGTAGCAATACTAACCGGAATGTTCCTATCCACAGCAACACTGATCTTCTCAGCAATCAAAATACACAATGTCCTGAGAAGCAGGCTTCTACAAGCACTAAGCATAGCATCAACAGTAATGATGGGTATAAGCACAATGTTCATGAGAGGGATCCTATACCTGCAATCCCTAGCCGTAGGAAGCATACCACTCGAACTGAGATACGCCGTCGGAGCAGGGCTTCTAGACCTAGGCAGCAGCACCATAGACATAACATTTATAGGACACATAACGCTTCTAACAGCAGCACTAGCACGGGTACTACTAATAGCGTTCTCAGCACTAGGAGCAGCACATCTATACGTGTTCAAGACCGCGGAATGGCGAGCGGAAATGTGTTATCAATAGGTATTCTTCGTGTAAAAAGCTTCCAGAACAAATTCGTATCCATTGAACTTGGCTATGGTGGGGTTTCCACTGACTGCGGACTGTACACTAGATCTATAGAAGCTACGTTACCACTAGTTATCGTTGTTGGGTCTATGGTAGAGTCTATCTGCACCTCAATATCGATGAAGAGTTTACCACCAGCCGGTATCGAGAAGCCACCACCTTGCAGAGTTGTCGACATGAGGTCAACAGTAGCGACGGTGGCTCCGCTCGTGTCCTTGATAATTAGTTTAGCCGCTGTAATACCATTCGCTGAAATAGGCGTGTTGACCTTTATCCAGCCGTAGTATGTTGCACTCCCGGTATTTACTATAACCGTAACGTTCTTGTAGTAAGTCCTCTCGTTAGTTGGATGTATCGTTATGGAAGCTTTGGTACTACCCGTTATCGTTACTGTTATGGTGCTACCTCCTAGATCTGCTTGACCAGCATTGCTACCTTCAACAAGCCTCACATCTGGTGCTGTGGGCGATAACGTGATCGATA
>QMWY01000108.1 GCA_003661865.1 Thermoprotei archaeon | reverse complement strand
GTAAAGGTGCTTGTCGATGTTGTAGACGAAGCCCACGCCGTTGAACCACACCGGGATGTCCTCGACGTGCTTAACATCCTCCTCGGGCTTGCCCTCCGGCGCCACCACGGCCAGCTTCTCCCCATCGGGGCTCCAGTCGTAGGAGTCCACGCCCAGGGGGAAGGTCGTTAGATGCCTCGGCTCGGCGCCCATGCGCCCTATCCAGATCTCGGCACCCTTCTCCTCCTCCTTCAGGAACCTCCTCGAGATGAAGGCGAACCGCTCGCCGTCGGGTGCCCACTTCGGGCACCTATCGCCGGGCCCCGAAGTCACAGCCTCGTAAACTCCTCTGTCAACCTCGTAGACCCATATGTTCGACTCGTACCTATCCTTCTCCAAGTTCATCCGCGTAACTACGAACAACACCTTCCTGCCATCGGGATCTACATCCGGGCTTGACACAAGGCGTAGGTGCACAAGATCTTCGAGATCCAGCAACCTACCCAATACACTCCCTTAAACCACTCCACACCGCTCAAAAATAAACTAGCTACAGCCCAACGACCCGCGGCTAGGGCTTGGGCACGGGCACGCGCTGCAGGATCTCCCTGACGATCCTCGCGGGGGCGTAGCCCTCGAACTCGTACTCGGGTTTGAGCAGGATCCTGTGGATTAGCACGGGCACAGCAACGGCCTTGACGTCGTCGGGGATGACGTAGTCCCTGCCGTCCATCAGCGCCCACACGCGGGCGAGCTTGTACATCGCTATGCCTGCCCTCGGGGAAGCCCCGAGCCGGATGGCGGGGTGCTTGTGGGTCTCCTCGACTATGGAGGCGATGTAGTCGACGATGGACTCATCCACGTAGACCCTGCGCACGGCCTCGCGGGCGGAGAATATGTCCTTGGCGGACGCCACGGGCTTCAGCTCCTCCAGCTCCTCCTCTATCCTGTCGATGGAGGTGATCAGCTTCCTTAGCCCCTTCGACGAGGGCTTCTCAACGATAAGCTTTATCAGGAACCTATCGAGCTGGGCCTCCGGCAGGGGGAACGTGCCCTCCATCTCTATCGGGTTCTGCGTGGCCAGCACTATGAAGGGGTCGGGAAGCCTGTAAGACACCCCCTCGATCGTCACCTGCCTCTCCTGCATAGCCTCAAGCAGCGCCGACTGGGTCCTGGGAGAAGCGCGGTTGATCTCGTCGGCCAGGAGAATGTTGGTGAATATGGGGCCCTTCCTCACCACGAACTCCCCGGTCTTCGGGTTGAAGACCATGGTACCTATGATGTCCGCGGGGAGGAGGTCGGGGGTGAACTGTATCCTCCTGAACGTCAGGTTAAACAGCTTCGACACCACACGCGCGGTCAAGGTCTTGGCTATGCCCGGCACACCCTCTATCAGCACGTGCCCTCCCACAACCATTGACGCTACTATGAAGAGGACTTCGCGCTCCCTCTCGACGAGAACACGCGACGCCTCCTCGGACACTCGCTGCATCACTTTAGCAAAACTCACCGGGTGAACACCTAAGGAAACCCTCTGAGCTCGGAGCGAATAAGCATGAAGTTAGCAGGAAGCGCGCCCACCAACAAAGCGCCGCGGGAACTCCACACACTACATGCGCGGTCTAGATAGGTACACGTCTCTCGCGCTCCTCCACGGTGTACATTATGCACCTAGCGCTATCGGGCTCCTTGACCCCCGCGATCCTGCCGTCGCGGAGTATGTAGATCTTCTGCGTGCAGTTCGCGACCTCGGGGTCGTGGGTCACCATCACTATGGTCTGCCCCGAGCGGTTCAGCTCGGTGAACGTCCTCATCACGATGCTCGACGACCTCCTGTCTAGGTTGCCCGTAGGCTCGTCCGCCAGCAGTATCTTCGGGTTCCCCACTATCGCACGCGCGATCGCCACCCTCTGCTGCTGGCCTCCCGAGAGCTGGTTGGGCTTCTTGCGGAGCCACGAGAGGTCGCCGCCCGCCCTAAGCAGGGCCTTCCTCACCATCTCTATCCTCCGCCTCCGGGGTATGCCACGGACTACCAGGGGCAGCTCGATGTTTTCGAACACCGTGAGCCTATTGATCAGGTTGAACTGCTGGAAAACGAAGCCTATCTTCCGGTTCCTTATATAGGCAAGCTCCTTGGCCCCAAGCTTCGACACGTCGGCCCCATCTATGAAGACTCCGCCCCGGGTAGGCCTATCCAGCAACCCTATTATGTTGAGCAGCGTGGTTTTGCCGCTGCCCGACGGACCCATTATAGCTATGAACTCGCCCCTCCTAACCTCCAGGTCCACGCCGCGGAGAGCTACGGTCTTCACCTCACCAACCCTGTAAACCTTGTACACCCTTACGAGCCGCAGAACGACGCTGCTGTCCAAATGCATCACCTTGCTATCGGCTACATACATCTATGTTGCTTACCGGAGGTTATTAAACCGTGCCACTGTAGCTCCGTGTAGGTGTCGAAAAAGTGCAACGTATAAGTACTTGTCCGCAGAACCATAGGCTCAGGATGATTTTGATGGACAGGGGCGCTGTAGCGATCCTGGTCTTGCTGGCGGTAACGCTATCCCTACCCGCACAGCTGATCCACGCGCACCCCGGCCCGACCTTCGAGATCGTTGGGAGCTACGTGAAGAACTCCGCTGGGGGCACCGAAGTATACCCGGGGAGCAGGAACGCCCTGCTCATCATCGAGGCCAGGTACACCGGCAGCTCTGTAGTGAGGAGCGTCCAGGCATGTGCGGATCTGCCCGAGGGTGTGAGCCCCAGCAGGGGCTACGGTGCGTGTTCCCCAGCGTACACGCTCAACGGGTCAAAGGTTTACCAGAGCGTCGACCCGGGGAGCGTGGTCTCCTTCAGGTTCAGGATAGATATAGACAGGGGCGTTGATCCAGGGAGCTACCCGGTCGAGATCACCATAAGCTACTTCGACCCCAACACCAGCAGCTGGGGTTACGAGACGCACACAGCAACACTCGAGATCTCCGAGTACCCGCCGCTGGAACTCTCCGTAGCAGATGCCTACTGGACACCCGCGGGGTACCCCGGGTCCCAGGGCGTTACGCTGGTACTGGTGATCGAGAACCGCGGAGATAGCACCCTGCAGGAGGGCACCCTGCAGCTGACACTCCCCGAAGACAGCTTCTACCCCAGCACGCTGCGCACGACGATCACCGGGCTCAGGCCCCATGACAGAACCGTGGTCACCCTCAGCAACATAGATATCCTGCCGCAGGCGGAGGCGGACAGCTACAGCGCGATTCTCGAGGTTAGAGGTACGGCGACCACGGACGACGGAGTTTCCTACACCGCGGAGACCGCGATGAGCCTCTGGATCGAGGTGGGTGAACCACCCACACCCCTACTCGAGGTTCTCGACTATGGCTGGAGGCCGGTGGCGGTGGGGTACGAACACCGCGGAGCCCGCGCATACGTAGTTCTCCAGAGCCGCGATCCGGGGACCCTTAGAAGCTTGGTTGCGCACATCACCGTTAAGAGCTGTGGCAGGTTCGCCAACGGGAGCAGATCCAGCATCACGACGCTCACGGGTGCCTACGTAGCGGGCGACGTGCTGGTCATCGACGTGCCACCCATAGACATTGAGGCGGAGAACGGGTGTAGGCGCACCGAGCTGGAGCTACAGCTCTTCGTCTACGGCGAGAGGAACGGAGCCGAGTACTGGAGCTCCCTCAAGTACAAGCTCCTCCTCCCCATCTCCGAGCTCCGTGCAAACATCACCTTGGTAGACGCCCACTGGAGAAACAACATAGCGTACCCGGGCTCCACGGACTACCTAGAGCTCACGCTTGAGAACACCGGGGCCTTCGACCTCCAGAATGCTGTGGTGACGCTGAGGCTTCCCGCCAAGGGGTTCAGCCCCCCGAACCTTACGGTGGCGGGGGTCAGCCTCGGGAGGAACTCCCGCAGCACCATAGCCGTGGGGCCCGTGGACATAGACCCCGAGCTGGAGCCCGGGCTCTACAGCGGTCTGCTCGTCGTAGATGGCTTGGCGAGGTTCGGCGACGGGTCGGTGCACCGTGTTAAGAGCTGCATACCGGTGCTCATCAACGTGGCGCCTCCCCCAACCCCGAGACTCGAAGTCTTGGACTACGGCTGGGTTGGGGGTAGGGCGTACAGCACCTCAACCTCGGCGAGCTTCTATATCAGACTACGTGTTTCGAAGCCAGGCGTGCTGAGAAGCATCGTTGCACGGGCACACGTACCCCGGGGGCTAACCCCCGTTTCCGGGAACCTATCAACCGTCACCACCCTAGCGCAGACGTTTACGTACGGAGACGTGGTGGAGCTGAGGTTCGAGAACCTCAACATATCCGCGGAGTCGCCGGGGGTGCTGCCCGCCTACATCAAGATCACCTACCTCGTCCAGATGAACAACGCGTACTCGTGGGTCGAGCAGAGCCTATCCCTAGCACTACCCATCCTAGAGCCTCGCCTGAACATCACGCTCATCGACAGCGGGTGGCTCGGGGGCTTCGCAGGGGAAGAGTCTGAGGGAGCCACAGCGTACCTCACATTCCTCAGCAGATCCGCCGACAGGATTCTGAGCATAAGAGCCACCGCGGTGCTCCCCCAGGACGTTAGGAGGGTCGACGGGAGTAGCACAGCCGTGAGCACATACACCAACCCCGTCACCTACGGAGACATCTTCACCCTGCAGTTCAGCGACTTGGTGCTGAAGACGAACAGCAGCGAGATCCGCATGAATGTAAGCATCGAGGCTGTGCTGGAGCTCGGAGGAGGTTACTACATAGCCACGCATACGATAACGGTGAGACTACCCGTAGGCACACCAACGAAGCCCTTCATACTATCATTCGCCGAGACCAGGTTCGGAGGAGCACCAGCACCGCTCCTCCCCAACAGCCGGGGAGTGAACCTGGTGCTGAGGCTGCTCAACGTTCACAGTACGCAGGTGCGTGGAGTCGCAGTCGAGGTGGATCCTCCGGACTTCATAACCGTGCGGGGGGTTGGGGGTAGCTGCCTAGCAGGAGTTGGCCCCGGCTCGGTCTGCGAACTGGATCTAGCAGTTGATGTGGGCAGCGCAGATCCGGGGCTCTACGAACTGGTCGTGGAGTTGAGGTACACCGAGGTCAGCGCTGGCGCCGTGGCGAGCAG
>QMWY01000107.1 GCA_003661865.1 Thermoprotei archaeon | reverse complement strand
TATCGCGACCCGCGTATCCATCACCTAGCCTTGGCCGATCCGTTCTGTAGACATGGTTGTGGAGGTGATAAGCGGTTCTACGGAGCTGCTATAACACCTATAGCCAGCGCGGAGGCTGCCGAGAGTGGCAGTGATAGGAACACTGCGTCGCGGAACCCGCAACCCCCGGCAACCATACCTCCGTACCTAAGAGCAGATGCGAGGTCCACTGCTGAGACCCCGAGAACCGTTGCCGCGGGGACGGCGAGGGGGAGGAGGTGGTAGCGCTGCATAGCAACGAGGGGTAGGCTCAGGAGGGCTGCGGATACGAACGAAAGCGTGGCTACGGGCATCATGAGCCCCCGGGTCCCGTAGATAGACGAGGTTGAGTAGGCTATCGCACAGGCAGCTAGCACCATGATCACGGCTAGGGTAGGGGAGAGCCCGTGGGAGAGTGCTAGGTAGAGCATGTGGCTCGATGCTGCAACGGGGGCCACGAACCCTCCTAGGCTTACGCGCACCCTCCGACGCCTATTCAGCACTAGGCTGCGCCTATCCATAGCCGCTAGCACGAGCGTGGGTACCACGAGTATGAGTGTTACCGAGTTGTGCCCGCCATACCTACAGATAGTATACAGGTACGCGGCTGCGAACCCTGCTAGAGGGATAAGCTCGTCAAACCTCCTCAGCCCGCCGCACCCATAGGGGCTCTAGCCCATGGGTACACGCTTAATACCCTAAGACCCAGATGGTGTTGTGGGGCATCACCGTGTTCTCAGGAGTAAGCGATGCGGCGGTATCTATTCTGAGGTCGGCGTTCTTAGCCTGCTCAGCATATGTGAAGCCCGCGGCCCCCCATAGGCTGAGCCCCTACGGGGACTACGAGCTTTGCATTCAGTCGTCCATAGCGTCTCTACCCGCGGCTGAGGAGCTGTTCGATAGGGTCTACAGGGTGTTCCAGGGAGAGACGACGCTGCAGGGCCTAGGCTTGGGTGCGCTTCTCTCAAACGCACTCAGGGCTGTTGTGGCTGTTACGGGGCGCGAATACGACCTATCTGCGTTGCTATCCACCGTTCTCCTAGGCCTAGTAGCGGCGTACATGACTAGGCGTGGAGGGTCGCTAGGCGAGGTCAGAACGTTTATGAGGAATGCGCTTGTTAGCGCAGGTACTCAGGACGCCCTAGAGTTCGTAAAGGGTGCTAGGCAGGTGGGTGGGGACCTCCTCCTAGCTCTTGAGGAGGCGGGGTTGACCGAGTCTAGCATCCGCGTAGAGGGCCTAGGGCTGTTTGACGTGCTTGAAAGCCTAGGAGAGGTGTGCCCAGCTGTTAGGCACTCCCTAGACCTAGAGCTCGCCTCCCGCAGCCGTAACACCATTGCTAGGTGCCGTAGGAGCGGAGGTGATACCAACTCCTGCATAGTCGCAGCGCACCTAGACATGGTCTCCGCTGAGGTGCAGAGGTACGGGCTGGGAGAGGTGTATGAAGGACTGGTCGGGGGTGCGGACGTGAAGAGATTTGTAAAGGCGTTGATAGCTGTTGACCAGAGGCTTAGGAGAGAGGGGGTGAGGCTCGGATGGACAGTGGCGCCGCTCGCCTACGCGGTGTACGTGATGATATCCCTTGGCGAGCTATAGCCTCTCCTTAACAGTGAACCTTATGTACGCAACTCCTCTCCTCGCCGGAAGCGACACGTTGTACACCTCAACACCGGACACTACCGCCCTGAGAACCTTCGCGTTGTGCGCATGGCCGTGTATCGCTATATGTGGTCTGGACCTTGGATCCAGCTTCTCTACGAGCCTATAGCCCAGGTAGGGGTAGACGTTCGGGGGCTCGCCCTTAACCGTAGCATACGTTGGGGCGTAGTGCGTTAAGAGTACTACTACGTCGCAGCTCCTCCGGCACTCCCGTATGAGCTCAGCGAGCTTTGCGGCGCGCTCCCGGTATATGGCGCGGATGTTGGGCACGTTCCTCTGCTGCCACGGTGTGGGCCTCTCCAGTACCCCCCGGGTCCCTACAATGCATACCTTAACCCCTCTCACGACTAGGGAGGTTGTCTCGTCATTGAGCCACTTAATCTCGGGGTACATCCTGAGGTACTTATCCTCATCCTCGAAGTACTCCTCGTTCCCGAACACGGCTATTATTGGTGCAGGGCCCAGCTTCTTGAGGGCTGCTAGGACGGGTCTTAGCGCCCCAACGCTGCTCTTGTTAACTATGTCGCCTGCCAGCAAGATTAGGTCGGGCCTCCTCCCAATGCTGAGCCTATTCAGCGAGGCTACGAAGAGGGGTAGGTAGACAGGGCTGTGCACATCACTAGTAGCGACTATATGTATGTACTCAACAGCAGGGCTATCCCCTCCGTTCCTCACCTCCGCTCCACCTATGCGAAGGCTGGCGCGGCCCAGCTTTATGAGGGTGGCACCACACCTCATAGCCTAAGCAAGGCTAATAAACCTAGGCCATGCTGAGTTGTAGGGGGTGCAAAGGGTGCTAAGCCCACGTGGAGCAAACGCTGCAGGTCACCGTGGGTGGTACACCGTTAAGTGCCGTATATGCGCGCGTAAGCTGTACATAGGTAGCGATGTTGTCTACTACTGCCCCAGGTGCCACAAGAAGTACGGCGCTTACTTCTGCGAGGCCCACGCCCGCAAGCTTCACTGGAGATGCCCCTTCTGCGGCGGTGAGCTCAAGCTCTACCTATAACATCACGCCCTTCTAGGACAAGGGGTTCTCCTTGGGCGCGGGCCCTACTCTAACCGAGATCAGCAAGGTGTTAGAGGAGCAGGGCTTCAAGGTATACAGCGCCTCTGAGGAGCCCCGACCTTACTTAGAGGTGTATGTCAGCGAGCACGAGAGGGCTGTGCTCATCGATGTTGGTAGAGGTACATTCATATCGCTAGATGTCTACGCTAAGTGCCCTCACGGTGTTGAGGGCGATTCCTCATCGCTTAGCCTCAGAGAGCTACGCCTGCACTACGTAGGACTGGAGCTCCAGGGGCTGTACGCCGAGGTCATCGAGGGCGAGGATCTGGGTACTGAGGTGATAGGGGTTAAGGGAGTTATCGATAGCCCCATCTCGGAGGTGGCTAAGGAGCTCAGGGGGCTTGTTGAGCAGCTCAGAAGGGCAGTTGCAAGGCTCTGCGAACCAGAGCTTAAATCCTAGCCGCTAGGGTAGTAGTACGGCGTTGAGCCGTGTGCGATGTGCTTTGCAGGCTGTTGGAGATGGTCAGGGATATAGATGCTGAGGGCATCAGCGAGGTTCTGCGAAGCGCGCTATTCCCAGACCTTACATCGATAGCCTTGGAGAGCGAGGACGCTGTTGTGTACAGATACCTCAGCAGTGGTAGGGTGATAGCCGATTTCAGGAGGACAGCGCGCATTGCGGAGCTGGGCATAGCTGTAGAGCCACCTGGTACGGATGTTCTCAGAACACTGCTCGGTGCAGAGGGCATAGCTGTTGAGCGCAGGCTATACCTAGTGATATCGTACCCCTTTCCCATGAACACCGTGGTTGCAAGGGCTAGGTGGGACGGGGCCCCCCAAGCATTCTTCTACGCAACTATAGGTGCTGAGGCGCCGAGGATTATCAGGGTAGGGGAGAGCGGTGTTGAGAACACCATCTCTGGGGCTCTTGAGAGGTGCCTAGCTGCTCAGGGCTGAGCCAGGTCGCTGCTTATAACCTGTTCAGCCCTAACCTCTCTTGAAGGGTTTTGAGCTTGAGGCTGGAGGCGGTTGTCGATAGACTTGTGGAGTACGTGGCTAGGAAGGCATCGGGCCTCACCACGAGGCATAGCCTAGAATCGATCGTGGGGCCCAGCATAGCCTCAGTAGTTAGGGACCGGGTTGAGAGGATAGCGCTGTTCATAGCTAAGCAGCGGAACGGAGCGCTGTGGTGTAGGCTATGCGGAAAAGGACCCTTTACGAAGCGCGGCTTCTATCTGCACCTCATAAGGGTACACCCCCTAGACATACGCTATATGCTTGAGGACGAGCTCCACGAAGCCCTGTCAACACATGGCTAGGTCTGCAGAGCGGTCAGGGTTTAGTAGGGCTCAGAATACTAGGGCTAAGGGGGGATGATAGGAGACTCCAATAGCGACCCCGCGATGAGCGTACTCCACCCCTTCATGACCCCGATGGAGGAGAGCGCTAATATAGCCCTAGGGGAAGTAGGCTGTGGGAGCCGCCGTAGCTCAGCCCGGTAGAGCGCCGGCCTCGTAAGCCCCGGCGCCGCGAAAGCCGGTGGTCGCGGGTTCAAATCCCGCCGGCGGCTCCATAAAACGGCTGTTGTTTTGCCTAAGAAGCCTCACAGAATATAAGCAATGCCTAGCCACAACTTCTTGCACCGGGTTAACCAGAATGGTCTACACATGCGGGGAGAGCACGTCGAAGCTCATGCTAGCCCTCGACGCCCTGCTTATAGATGAGGAGGTGGATGAGTCCCTCAGCTCCTCAATAGTTACGTATGCATACCACATCTTCAACCTGGAGAAGGCTTCTGAGTGGAGCATAGACCTCTTCAGAAAGGTTATGAGAAGCGTTGAGGCCTTGGAAAGCGGGCCACGCATGATCATGTACCTAGCCGAGAAGGTGCTCTGCGCACTCGAAGGCGATGAGGAGTCAGGTAGGGCAGTAGCCGAGATACTAGGGATAGGGGAGCCGCAGCCCAGCCGAGAACTGCTGTACTATACACTCCTAGCACTTGTGAACAAGGCTATATCCAGAGGAGGAGAGGAGGTAGCAGTAGCACCGACAGCCCCGCAGCTAGCAGTAGAAGCCCAGGCACCCTAACCAAGAACAGAAGAGAAAATAACCCTCTCCTCAAAAACAGCATTAGGCTCACCCAGCCCTAGGGGCCGTAGTTTAGCTTGGTAGAATGCGGGGCTTGGGCCCCCGTGGTCCGGGGTTCAAATCCCCGCGGCCCCACCAAATAAACTAATATACTGTGTTCTCAATACTTCTAATTGGTGGAAGCTGATTTGGCATATCACCATTTTCAGACTGGCATATCAACCATGAGCGCTACTTGGCATATCAGACTGGCATATGACAGAGCTGTATTCTTTAACGACTATCAGAGGTGATTGCTGATGGTTGATACGAGGTTCATAGACCTATCCAGCATACCAGATGATGTCCGCTACCGTAT
>QMWY01000106.1 GCA_003661865.1 Thermoprotei archaeon | reverse complement strand
ATCCATAGCCCAACCCTACCACTGTAGACGGGCCTGACCTCAGCTACGGAGCCATAGATGGAGCTAGCCCTCTCGAAGTCGAGGGGGGTGACGTAGATCACAGCCCCGCTAGCCGTGACCTCGACACCGTACAGCGCCAGGTGCTCGGGGAATAGGTATTCCAGGAGGTCACGGGTCACGATGTAGAGGACCTCTGCATCAATCTTCTTCAGAACGTCCCTTACGATCCTAACAACCTTCGCCCTGAAGAGGACTCTGGAGACCTCGTCGCGGTCCGACAAGGGTGCTACACCGCATAGCAACACGCATACACGGGCAAAAATGTAAAAGTTTTTGTAACTCGCTAGGCTAACGATAGTTACTGAAGCTGCAGCCATAGCAGCGAGAGGATGTAGAGCACCACTGGTGGCTGAGAAGAGGGAGACCAGGGGTGAGGTCCCGAACGACAGTAGTAACGTGTCCCCGCTGCAGGAATACTATGAACCTCGTTATAGAGAGCGAGAGCAGCGGCGGTGTTAGGCGCATAACGTACCTCTACATATGCCCCGTATGCCGCTACAGGATCACGCAGGAGGAGACCTCGGTAAAGCTCAACGGCGGGAAGATAGAGCTGAGGAGAAGGGTGTACGTATCAAGACTACACTAAGGCACCTCCAAAGAAACAACTCCTTTTTGGTGTTGATAACCGTCGGTACGTGAGCGCGATACGGGCTACTCAGCCTTCCTGTACACGCCCAAGGCAATACCCTTTGGACCCTCCTCAAGCCTCAGCACAGCATCACCTAGGTCTACGCTCATGCTAACGGTACCTACGCTCCATAGGTACTGAGATACTAGTGTCTGGAACGCCTTTGCTAGGAACACCGCGCCTCTTGCAAACCTCTCTATGTAGCGCCTATCTACGTAGGGCGCCGCAACCCCCTCAACCTCTGCAACGCGGAGGTTCTTACCTACTAGGAGAAGCAGCATGGGCTCCTCGCCCTGCTCAAGCTCTACGGGCGTGACCGCCATTCTCCACCACCTGCCTACAAGGCTAGGAGTGGGTATACCTATAGAGGGGGAGGGCGAAGGTATTACAAGGGGGCTACGCGCAATGATATAAAAGCCTAGGGGCTCAGTAGTCTATGAGCAGTGTTCAGAGCGTTGAGGATGGGGAGCTTCATTGGGCTTGAAGACTACATACCTGTACTACGTGCTGCCCTACTTCGCGGGGGTACTCTTTGCACTAGCCATGACGTATGTGCCCCCGCAGTACAGGAGCTACATATTCTGGGGGTACTTCATAGCGCTCATGGTGGTCATGGGGCTCTCAAGCTTCATGCAGAGGAAGAAGTTCTACAAGAGCGGGGTCGTCGATGAGATCAGGAGGAGCAGCGTGCTTCTACGCGTGTCAAGGGATGAGGTTATGAAGCTGTTCACAGAGGATCCGAAGGCTACGGAGGAGCTCTCTAGGCAGATGAGGATGACTATGTACATGTTCATCCCCTCCCTCGTCGCCTTCGCCCTCTTCTTCACGTTGATGAGGCTCCTAGCGCCCCACAGCGGTGAGAGTAGCACGACTGTGTTCCTGAGGTACCTAGCTATATACGAGACCCCGATAGCGATTTCACAGAGCTTCAACCTGTACATAAGGAGGCGTAAGAGGTTCGAGATCATAAACACCGTGCTGGAGTACGAGGTTCACGCCAAGGGGATCGTGGGTAGGGGGATCGCCATACCCTTCCCCCTCAAGGACTATGAGGTCAAGGTCAACTACTCGAGGAGGTTCGTAGAGCTCGTGCCGCGTAAGCAGAGCGCGATGGGAATGGTCAGGCTGCGGCTCTACGCTAGAAGCATAGATAGGCTCGTCAGGATACTGGAGAGCAGGGGCGGTATAAAGAGAGGTTCTGAGGGTGCCCCATCATAGAGGCGACGAGTACTCTATGGAGCCCGTACAGCTCCTGGGGCCTGGAACAGCCCTACCTACTACCTCTGCTGATGATCGTTGCTGGGGTAGCCCTAGTAGCGCTGAGCCACATCCTCCGGGCGAGGCACTCTAGGGCTCCAGGGGGTCTCCGAGCTCGCGCACCCTCACGTTCTTAAAGACGTAGGAACGCGCTACGCTGAGGGCGGCGACTACGAACCACCTCCTTACGGGAACTACCCTTACGTAGACTGTCCAGCGGGGATTCTCTAAGTCGACCCTGCGCTTTATACCCTCGGCGATCACCCTTATGGCGTCTATGGTGTGCATCTGCGCGAACCTACCTCTATCATCAACATCGTATAGGTGTCCGTGCAGAGTCACCCTATAGCTCGCATCGGACGGGATCCTGTGCTCCGCAAGCTGCCACGCCTTCTCGGCAACCTTCTTGGCTAGGGGGTCGAGGACCTCATCCACGGGTATGACCCTATGTATAGGTGTGTCCATGTCGAGCAGGCACCTCTTCATCCTCAGCCATGCATCGTAGGGATCCCACACCTTGAGGAGCATAAGCGACTGGCGTGAGGTTACAAGCACGAAGTCGCTGCCTATGCAGTCCCTCACCTGCCTCAGAGCCCACTCACGGTTCTCAGGGTAGGGCTCGTGGGTTATGATGAGGTTGAAGCTCAGCGCACATCACCGCGACATGATCTTTACGAAGGATATGGACCTCCGTGGTATTATGTAGGCGCGGTTCCCCTGCACAACCCCTATTTCGTAGCGGCTGAGCTTCATGAGCCTGCCGCTGATCTCACTGCCGTTCACGAGCTTAACCACTACGTCGGCACCTATGAAATCCTCGTCCAGCACGTAGTCGGACTCGCAGCACTCCTCTGGATGCCATCCATGGATATCTGAGAGGCCCGTTACTGCGTAGAGTATAGCCTTCCTATTAACGACCACGGGCCTCCCCTCAACAACCATGCCTATCTCGAATGTTGCGACCTCATCCACTAGACCCGTGAGCTTCTCACCGTCAACTGTGTAGACTTCTAGGCCCCTGCCCTCATACCTAGTGTCTATCAGGTGCTGCTGCTCACGTCTCCTCATAACTGCGCAGCCAGACTCTCCTAAGCATCTCCTAGGCTATATCTAACCATGGCTTCAGGGCTGGCAATACCTAGCGCTGAATGAATTTATAGGACCCCCGCGTAACTAATAACGGTGGTCTTTTTGGCCCCAAGGAGGGGAGGGGAGGATGACGTCGCGCTTTCTCTCGACCTCGCCGATGGGCTGGACATAGAGATCGAGATAGAGCCCCGTAATGAGGATGACGAGATCGCGTACTTCATAGTCTCAACGCTCAAGAACATCAAGATCGCCCACTGGCGCGAACTCATAACCATGGTTAAGAACCGCTTCACCGTCAGCATAGAGCGCCTTCAGAAGATCGTGCGTAACCTCGTGCTCAACGAGTACATAATCGAGCTCCCATGCCGCTTCTTCATACACCCCACGGTTTACGAATCGACAACTATATCCACACTCATCGAGCTGATAGAGGTTAAGGTGCAGAACCTAGGGCTTACACGCTGCAGCCCTGCACTCGCATCAACACGCTACCCGTTCAAGTTCAGGATAACCCGCCATAAGGCCAAGGACAACAGCATGCGTATACGCGTAGTCACGATCTCGAGCCCCGAGTTCCGTGAGAGGGTACTCTACAAATAGAGAACTGTTTTGCTGGTGTGTAGAGGCTAAACGCATTTTCCCGCATCTCCCAACCCCTTCATAGGTGTTCCCTTGAGCGGGGAGGTACGCAGGTTTAAGGAGCGTATACGGAGGGAGGTGTGGAGCCTTCTGGAGAGGAGAGGTGTTGCGCGGTTTCCACGGCCGGTCTACGGAAGGATACCGAACTTCGAGGGCTCCGAGAAAGCTGCTGAGAGACTGGCTTCGCTAGAGGTCTTCAGGAGCGCGGAGGTCGTTAAGGTGAACCCTGATTCTCCCCAGCAGAAGGTGCGTGAGCTGGCGCTAAACATGGGCAAGATCGTGCTTATGCCCACGCCTAGGCTCAGAAAGGGTTTCCTACTCCTCGACCCCTCATCGGTGCCGCTTAGCAAGCGGAGGGCAGCCTCAACGATCCGCGGCGCGTTTACGTATGGTAGGCTCGTAGGGCTGGACGAGATACCCGAGGTCGACCTAGTCGTAACAGGTTCCGTAGCCATCGATAGGCGCGGTGTAAGGATAGGCAAGGGCGGTGGCTACGCGGAGCTCGAGTACGGTATTCTAAGGGAGCTGGGGAAGGTCAGGGAGAGTACACCTGTAGTCACCACGATCCACGACCTCCAGCTCCTCGACACGGAGTTCCCCTCGATGCCTTACGACCTCGTGGTAGACCTAGCCGTTACGCCAACGCGCACCATAAGCTTCGAGGACGCCTGGAAGTCCAGGCCCAGGGGTATATACTGGGAGCTCCTACCCCAACAGAAGCTGGAGGAGATACCCCTCCTAAGAGAGCTGGCCAAGCGCGTGAAGAAGGCAAAGCATAATAACCCTTGGTGAACTGACGGGTGGGTGAAAGAGAGCTTGCGTGGTGGTAGACATTTGTGTTGAGGATATACAACACACTCACACGAAGAGTTGAGGAGTTCACCCCGCTAACCCCTGGTATAGTCAAGAGCTACTTCTGCGGGCCAACAGTCTACGACTACACACACCTCGGGCACGTGAGGGCCTACGTCGCGTTCGACTTCATAAAGCGCTACATGATGCTGAAGGGCTACGACTTTATACACGTGCAGAACATAACTGACCTGGACGACAAGATCATCAAGCGCGCTAGGGATGAGGGGAAGTCGTGGCGTGAGATAGCCGATTACTACACGCGCGACTACCTAGAGGTTCTCAAGGCCCTGAATATAGAGGTCAACATACACCCCCGGGTAACGGACCACATAAAGGAGATAATAGGGTTCATAGAGAGGCTCATAGACAAGGGCTACGCCTACGTAGCTCCAAGCGGTTCAGTGTACTTCGACGTATCTACATTCAGCGACTACGGCAAGCTGTCGGGTAGGAGGAGAGCTGAGGAGTGGAGGCAGGAGGAGGAGTTCCTAGCCGAGAAGAAGAACCCGTTCGACTTCGCCCTCTGGAAGGCGGCGAAGCCGGGAGAGCCCTGGTGGGAGTCGCCGTGGGGCCGCGGAAGACCGGGATGGCATATCGAGTGCAGCGTTATGAGCACCAGGTACCTAGGCACACAGTTCGATAT
>QMWY01000105.1 GCA_003661865.1 Thermoprotei archaeon | reverse complement strand
TCGATAAGCTGAGGAAGGAGTTTCCCGAGGTCAGGATCGAGCTGAAGGTAGCTACCAGGCTCTCACCCGCGATAACGGATCCCGGCAGCGAGATCGTGAAGAAGCTCAGCACGAGCGTGGAGAAGGTAATCGGGAAGAAGCCGAGGTTGTCTGTATGCCTCGGAGGCCTGGACATGAGGTTCTATACAGAGAAAGGGATACAGGCTGTTACGTACGGCCCTGGCCCTATACTGCTTGCACACCAGGCGAACGAGCACGTCGAGCTGGAGGAGCTGAGGAGGGTCTCCAGAGCCTATCTCCTATTCATAGAGAGCGTCCTGGGATAGAAACACGGTCCTGAACTCCTCTGGGGCTAAACCAACAGATTTATTTTTACATGAACGTTGATATTGTTTGAAACCGGGTGAACGTATGGGGACAGAGGAGGCGGTTAGGAGCAGGGAACGCTTATTCATGTGGTTAGCAGCGCTGATATGGCTTATGGTGACGGTGCCCGCGCCTTTCCTCAACGGCTTGCCTGTGTTCGTAGCTGGTATGCCGATATTATGGTTCTGGATGTTGCTCTGGGTTGTGCTAGCCGCCGTGCTTCTCACCGTCGCGTACTTCGTGGTTGAGAGGGGGTGATCGTGCATGGAGCCCGCAGCCATAGCCTCCTCCATAATATTCACAGTACTGGGCATAACTATAGTGATAGGCGTCCTGGCCTATAGGCTGGGGATCAAGGTGCTCAGAGCCGATACATACATAGTGGCAGGCAGGGCTCTGGGCTTCATCGTCACGTTCCTGAACATGGCCGCGGTTATCTACAGCGGCTTCGCGTTCCTGGGCGCCGCGGGGTGGGCCTACTCCTACGGCGCTCCCGTGCTCTACATCTGGGTCTACGGAGCTCTGGCCTACACCTTCGCTTTCTTCTTCGCCCCGAGGATATGGAGCGTTGCCAAGGGGCGGAACCTGCTTACACAGGCAGACTTCTTCCTGTGGAGGTACAACAGCAAGCTGCTCATGACCCTGGTGGCGCTGGTGGGCATCCTCTTCAACATACCCTACATCCAGCTGCAGATCCTGACCGTGAGGTACGTCCTCGACCTATCGACGTACGGAGCGCTGCCGTCGCTGCACCTAGCCGTACTTTCGTTCCTGTTAGTCGTACTCTACGTGTTCCTGGGGGGCATGGTGAGCGTAGCTATAGCGAACGTGTTCCTGGGGGCTATAATGCTCGGCGCTATGTTAGGCGGGAGCCTCGCCATAATAGGGCACTACTTCGGAGGTCTAGAAGGTCTGTTCAGGGCAGTTGCCGAGGTCTCGCCCCAGCACCTGGCGTTCCCCGGAGCCGCCGGCATACACCCGGTGCAGTGGTTCATAACCGCGGCGGTGGGCTGCGGACTAGGGTTCTGGGTATGGCCGCAGCTCGCTCAGATGGTGTTCCCGGCTAGAAGCCCCAGGGTGCTACGCAGGAGCGTGGTGATGACCTCCTGGTACCACGTGCTGGGGATCATATGGGCTTCCCTCACGGGTCTCGCCGCCGTAGCTCTGGGCATAAAGCTCGCTGCGGCCGACCAGGCCTTCATATTCCTTATAGACAAGACGTTCGGGCCAGCGGCCCTCGGACTCATAGGAGCTGCGGGTATGGCAGCGGCCCTATCTTCGGGAGCAGGCATTCTACTGACACAGGCAAGTCTGTGCGCCAGGAACCTCTACCAGCAGCTGGTAAAGCCTACGGCCAGCGATAGAGAGCTGGTGCTTGTCACCAGGATATCCGTGATAGTGTTCGCCGCCATAGGCGCGATCCTAGCATACGTAGCACCTGCCCAGCTAGTCTATCTGCTGCTGGTAGGCTACGCTGGGATCACCCAGATGTTCCCAGGCTGGGTGCTGGGAAGTATATGGAAGTGGATAACGAGGGAGGGTGTCCTAGCAGGTCTGGTGGTTGGAGAGACCGTTGTTGTGTTGACAACCTTTGTGTGGAGCAACCCCCTAGGAATACACTCCATAGTATGGGGCCTGATCTTCAACCTGCCCCTCGCGCTGCTGATCTCGAAGCTGACCTACAGAGAAGCTAAGGCGCCTCAGGGCTAGCGTGTAGGTGTTTTGAAAAACAACACCTTTTTCTCCTACAGAGAGTGAGAAGAGGTCTTGAGCCTGGAATCTGCGAGGTGCTGCCCGTGGATAGGCTGTTCGACCAAGTGATCGTGAGACCTCCCTCTAAGAGCATCGTAGGCTGCATCTCCACCAACCCCCTGAGGACCTCCGTAGATCCCTCGAAGGCTTCTAGACAGCACAGGGAGTACGTGAAGATCTTGAGGGAGCAGGGTATCGAGGTAATAGAGATGCCACCGCTGGAGGAGCACCCCGACAGCGTCTTTGTTCAGGACACGGCTGTTGTGGGGAGTAGGAGCAGGAGGGCCCTGATCGCTAGATTCGGCGCTGTTCCGAGAAGAGGTGAGGAGGTGTCCGTAGAGAACCTGCTGAGGAGAATGGGTTTCGAGACCGTGCGTGTCGAGGAGCCTGGAACTCTCGAAGGAGGTGATGTCATGGTCACAGACCTGGGGCTTGTCTATGTAGGTGTGAGCGGGAGGACAAACACCGTAGGTGTAGAGTACCTGAGGAAGACATTCCCAGAGGTGAAGGTCGTAGAAGTTCCTGTGACCAAGGTTCTGCACCTGCTCTCGGCCGTTAACTATATAGGGAACAAGACCGTGGCAATAGTGCCCGAGCTCGTGGATCCCAGCTACTTCAGTGGGTTCAAGCTTATCCGCGTACCTCTAGAGGAGGCGTATGCCGCCAACATGCTCTACCTAGGCGAGCGCAGGGTCCTCATACCCGCAGGCTATCCGGAGACAGCCGAGAGGCTTAGGAGAGAAGGGTACAAACCCATAGAAGTAGAGATATCGGAGTTCTACAAGTGTGATGGAGGCGTTACGTGTCTAAGTCTCCCACTCTACAAAGCTTTGTAAAAAAAGCTGTTTTTAAGGAGCTACGCCGGCTCTTCAATTATTAGCAGTGGCTCTGTCGGCAGTACTCTGATCACTTTCAGGTACCTATCCTTTATATATGGGGCTGCGTCGATGTATATTGCCCAGGAGCTGCCAGTCGCTGTAGTCACTGTACCGCCTCTCTCTTTGCTCTTCCTCACTCTTCTGAACCTCGGCACGGGAGTTCACCCACGCTACAATCGGTACACCGCTTTTATACCTGGCTACTCAGACAGTAGCTACCGAGTATACTCAGTTACACCTCTATAACACTCGACATCCGGAGGCAGCAGCGATTAAGTTTTATCTGCGCACGTTCTTCGTACACCACACGGTGTCGGTCTTGGGAGTCTACGAGGTTATTCTATCTAGGCGCAGCATCCGCGCCTACAAGCCAGAGCCCATAAGTGATGAGGATCTGAAGAAGATCCTAGAGGCTGCTAGGTGGGCTCCGAGCGCTAGGAATCTACA
This sequence comes from Thermoprotei archaeon, assembly GCA_003661865.1. GTDB lineage: Archaea > Thermoproteota > Thermoprotei_A > Sulfolobales > Ignisphaeraceae > QMWT01. The sequence goes on along the minus strand of QMWY01000105.1, from coordinate 1,759 downwards.
GCCCTGGCACTTCGTAGTGGTTAAGGATCCCACTCTTAAGGAGAAGCTGGTCCCTGCCTGCAGGGGCCAGAGCTTTGTAAGGGATGCCGCCTGCGTGATCGTGGGTCTCGCAGACACAGAGCTTTCGCCTAAATGGGCTGTTGTCGATACTACAATAGCGCTGGAGCACATAGTGCTGGTTGCGACGGAGCTGGGCTACGGAACCTGCTGGATCGGGGCCTTCGACGAGGCCGAGGTGAAGAAGCTTCTCAACATACCGGACAAGTACAAGGTTGTCGCGCTGATAACCGTGGGCAGACCGGCCGAGTCCCCCGGTCCTAAACCGAGGAAGCAGCTGAGCGAGATGGTATCCGTGGACACCTTCGGCAATCCGTTGAAGTAACCTCCCCATGTTGCTCAACGGTTTATAGAGTCTAAACACATCTTTTTAATTTAGATGAAGACCGCCTGAGCCTTCTGGATAGGTGATGATCCCTTGCACTCTCTGAGAGGCTTTCTACTCCGCGAAGTTCGCCTCTATCACCCTCACAGCATTTTCGTAGGCTATCTTCCTCAGGTCGCTGTCTCCCAAACCCATCTCACCTAGCTTTCTGAGAAGCTCGCCCACCCTGTCTATGGTCTCGAAGCCCTGCACCGGAGGTATACCCAGTCTTCCGTGGAAGTCCGTCCCTATTGCGAGGATATCAGCGCCGTAGCTCTGGTACACATACATGAAGTGCTTCAGGAGGTCGTCAAGCGTGGCCCTTCTACCCGTGGCCACCAAGGGTGATAGGATTGAGAGTCCCACAACACCCTTGTTCCGGGCAACAGCCTCGAGGACCTCGTCGTCCGCGTTCCTAGGGGTGTCAACGAGCTTCCTGATGTTGGTGTGACTCACCATAACGGGTTTCCTTGAGGCCTCTATCGCCTCTAGGGCTGTCCTCTTACTCGCGTGAGCTACATCGATTATTATCCCCAGCCTATTAGCCGTTCTAACAAGCTCCTCACCCGCATCCGTTAACCCGTAGTCCTTCCTGGCCAGGGCCCCGCAGCCGTACTTGTTGCAGTAGTTCCAGGTCAAGCCTACGGCTCTCACTCCTAGGCGTTTCAGCGCGTAGAGGTCGTAGGGTTCGTCTATGGCCTCCGCACCCTCTATGTGTATGAGGAACCCCACCTTACCCTGAGCCCTCAGAATCCCCCTCACCTGCTCAAGCTTCTCAACGATCTCTATCTGCTGGTAGGTCTCGGCAAGCCTGTAATATACGATCAGGTGGTCGAGAAGCCTCACCTGCGGTATGCGGAACCTAACAGCGGGGACCCACACTCCGTAGAGCTCCCTGAGCCTCTTGGAGGTATCCAAGTCGAACATCTCCGTGCATGGAGGGATCGATGCGAAGACCAGTTTCACGCCCCCGCGCAGGTACTTGGGTATATCGGCATCGCGCCCCGGAAGATCCTCGGCGAAATCCCCCATACTCTGACCCGCTCCGTGGAAGATGAAGTATGTAGATACATCCTCGTGGAGGTCAACTACGGGGATACCCAGACTCAAACCGTTGCACCACGATCGTGTTAACCCTGGCAAGAACTTAACTTAATCTGAACAGGCTGCAGCGTACACAGCGGGTGGGCATCTTGGCGCTCTACGTATTTGTTGACGACAGCGTTGCTCTGGGCCCGATGCCCAGCCCTAAAGACCTCGAGGAGCTCTCGAAGATCTTCAGAGCCACCGTTGTGCTTGTCGAGGAGCACGAGCTGCAGTACGATGTCGATGGGTGGA
>QMWY01000104.1 GCA_003661865.1 Thermoprotei archaeon | reverse complement strand
GGTGCCCAGTGTGCGGGGGCGAGCTAGGGGAGGTTAGGGCGTTCAACCTCCTGTTCGCCACGTACATAGGGCCCTACCGCGAGGAGAATAGGGCGTACCTGAGGCCCGAGGCCGCCCAGGGGATGTTTGTGAACTTCAAGCGCGTCTACGAGATCATGAGGCGAAGGATGCCCCTGGGTATAGCCCAGATAGGGAGGGTTGCGAGGAACGAGATCTCCCCGAGGCAGGGCCTTATAAGGCTACGCGAGTTCACGATCATGGAGATAGAGTTCTTCTTCGACCCCAAGAACCCCCGGGCAGACATTCTCTACGAGAGCTGCGGGAGACGGAGGATAAGGATCCTAAGGGCGTCGGATAAGGAGAAGGGGGGCGAACCCATAGAGGTAACCCCCGTAGAGGCTTACGAGGAGGGGATAATAGTAACGCCGTGGCTCGCCTACTGGATGTGTGTTGCGCAGGAGTTCATAGAGGCTCTAGGCGTTCCCTACAGCGACACCATGTTTGAGGAGAAGGCGCCTCACGAACTAGCCCACTACTCGAAGCAGACATTCGACCAGCTCGTCCGTACCCGTAGGTGGGGATGGATAGAGGTTTCAGGGCATGCGTATAGGCATGACTACGACCTGCGCAGGCACATGGAGTACAGCGGACGGGACCTCTACGCCCTCCGGAGGCTTCCGCAGCCGAAGAGGGTTGTTAGGGAGCGTGTAAGAGTTGATAAGAAGAGGATCGTTGAGCTGTTTGGGCGCGAGGCCTCCAAGGTGTTCAGGGCTGTTGCTAAACTCGGCGAGGAGGAGCTGCTGAACCTGCTGAAGAGTTCGGGAGGAGATAGCGTGGTTATCGATGGGGTTAGGGTTCCCAGGTCCGTGTTCAGCATCGAGAAGGTCGAGGAGCTGATCGATGTTGAGAAGTTCGTTCCGCACGTAGCCGAACCCTCCTTCGGTCTCGAGAGGCTGCTGTACATCACGCTGGAGCACGCCTATAGGGAGGAGGAGGGGCGCGTATACCTGGCGTTCCCACCGTACATAGCGCCTATCCAGGTGGCCGTGTTCCCACTTCTCTCCCGCAGCCCTCTTACAGACGTGGCTAGGAGGATCTACCGCGAGCTCTCCGAGGAGTTCGACGCGGTGTACGATGAGAGCGGCAGCATCGGTAGGAGGTATGCCCGAGTCGACGAGATCGGGGTTCCGCTAGCCGTAACCGTGGACTACCAGAGCCTTGAGGACGGCACAGTTACGGTGCGTGATAGGGATAGCAGGAGGCAGGTGAGGGTACCAATAGCGAGGCTGCGCGAGGTTGTTAGGAGGGTTGTGTATGGGGGCGAGGGGCTCCTGGAGCTGGGGTTCCCCGAGGTGGGGCAGCGAAGTTCTTAAGGCGCACAACACCACTAGGTATCCATAGAGCTGGCTAAGGTGTCCGGGGCCTTGACAAAGGAGCAGAAGCCCTTTGAGGGGAGAGGCGAGAGGAAGGTCGATGTGAAGAAGCTGGTAGCCGTCATACCCCCGCCGAGCATGCTCTTCGGTGCTAGGGGTAGGAGGCAGCGGGAGAAGCGGATCAGGCTTAGGTACGCTGAGGATGTTAAGCGTGAGGAGGCGCGGGTCCCGAAGAGGCTTGCTGAGGAGCTGGGGATCCGCGACGCGCTGGAGATAACAGTTGCGGGTAAGAAAAGGTTTAGGTTCAAGGCTGTGATCGATGAGAGGCTCGGCGGCGACTACGTCTACGTGAACCCCGAGCTCATGAGGGAGAACGGGATAGCGGATAACAGCATATGTACGATAAGGGCTGCTAGAGCCGGGTGAGCACCTCCTTGGAGCCCGGGCTGCTAAGGGATCTCGAGGAGGCGGTTCACAGGCACTCAACTCTTATAAGGATCGGGAGGAGGGCCCTGATCAAGCTGAGGTACAACTCTAGCGAGCTACCCCACGCTGTGCAGGCGTTTAGAAGGCTCGGTAGGGAGAGGCGTAGGCTGATAAACGTTATGAGGAACATGCTGAGCTACGCCACGTACATACCGCAGAACCTCGCAGAGAACATAGACGCGCTAACGTTCTTCGTCTACGAGGTCTCGGTTAACGAGGAGAGGGAGCTGCTGAGGAGACTAAGCTACGTTGTTAGGAAGCAGGGTATAGAGCTTGACGAGGAGCTGAGGAGCGAGCTTCTCGAGCAGGCGCTTAGGGAGGTGGAGGAGCTGGAGCGCGTATCCAGGGAGCTGCTGAGCAGGGTTAAGGGCTAGGCAATACTTCAAAGCTTTTAACTTCCAGCGCGAGCATAGTAGCGGGCCCTCCTGAGGGTTTTGTAATGGCGGAGGAGGCGATAAGGCCCTACGACTACACCCGTACTAGCATTGCCGAGATGAACGTAGTTGAGCAGCTGAGGGATCTAACCACGAGGCTCTACGACGTGATAGACGAGGTCGGGGAGATCCTGAACGACTACTTCTCGGAGCGCTACGAGGCGATCAAGGTCAGGTTCGAGAGGGTTAGGCACAAGAAGAGGGAGTTTGAGAAGCAGTACCGCGATGCGATGTTCCACCTCGTAAGGGTTGGTATAGGGCTGGAGTTCAAGGATATATACGCGCAGATCTACAGGCTTCTCCTCCGCTTCTCCGAGGAGCTGGAGTCGGCGTCTCTACGGGTATACGAGCTGGCGATCAAGGGGGTTAAGGTAGACGATGAGGTGGCGGCATCGCTGCAGAGGCTCCTTGAGCACGTGAGGACCTCCCTAGAGAACGTTTCTGGCGCGACCCAGTACGTGTTCGTCAACGCGAAGCGAGGCCTAGAGGAGCTGGACAGCATCCTGGCAGCTGAGGAGAGCTGCGACGAGATCTACAGGGAGCTCCACGTAAAGATGCTGAGCCTTGAGGACATCGAGGTCCTCAGCCTAACGATCCTGCGGGAGCTCGTTGACTCCCTGGAGAACTCCATGGATACGCTGATGCACGTTGCGGAGAACCTCAGATGGATATTCATGCATAGGGTATGACCCCCTATGAAGGGCGTTGTCTACGTAGTAGGGGCCAAGGCGATCCTCTTCGATAGGGAGCTGGGGAACGCACTCCTCAAGAACTTCTTCGGCAGGCCCTTATCCGAGCGGAAGCCTAGGCCCGGGGAGGAGTACGATCCGCCCTTCACCCTATCCCTCTACGAGGCACTTTACCTCTGCGAGCGGGGCGTTGTAACCCCCGTTAGGATGGGGAGACGGGTGACGTGTGAGGAGCTCAGGTCCTATGCTGAGGAGGCTGTGCCGGGGTTTGCCGAGCGCTACGCCGTCTACAGGGACCTTAGGGACAGGGGCTACATAGTGAGGTCGGGGCTCAGGTTCGGCACGGACTTCACGGTCTACGAGCTCGGGCCGGGGCTCGAGCACGCCCCCTACGTAGTGCTCGTTGCTAGGAGGGGGGAGCGCCTCGACCCGGTATCCATAGTTAGGATCGGTAGAGTTAGCCACAGCGTGCGTAAGAAGCTCGTCCTGGCGGTTGTCGGTGGCGACGGCTCCGTGGAGTATATAGTATTTAAGTGGGTTAGGCTCTAGGACACCCGGAGGTGCGGAAGGGGCTGTTGATGGAAGGTGAACCTGTTGACTAGGAGCGACGACCCCTTCAGGGCCCATTCTCGCCAGAGGCAGCCGGGTAGGTACCGTGGTGGCTACCGCGGACATCATAGGGGGTATAGGGAGCGTGAGAGGCGTGCTAGGACTGAGGAGAGGAGGCGTGAGCAGCTGGAGCCCAAGCCCGTAAACGGTATGTGCAACCCGCTCTGCCCGTTCTTCCGCTGCAGCCGCGGAGCGCTTGTGATAAGGAGGATGAATGTTAAGGGGAAGATGCAGCTGGTTCCCTTCTGCACATGGGTTGGCGACGTCTGTATAGGGCCTAAGTGCCAGTACGCCTACTGCGCCCGCAGGGCCCTCCTGCCTGATGGCAGGTGCCTCTTCGCTGCTAGGGCTCGTGAGAAGCAGGGGGTCGAGGACTTCGAGAAGGAGATCGAGAAGGAGCTTGAGGAGGAGCGCAAGGCGGCTATGATTGCCCGTAAAAAGCTCGGCAGGGGTCTCGAGGAGGAGCTTCTCTAGACCACCTGCGGTACAGCTTGTTTTCGATCCCGAGAGCATCCAGGGCCTTCCCCACTACGAAGTCGACCGCCTCCCTAAGGGTCTCTGCGCCTGAGTAGAGCCCTATCACCGCGGGCACGATCACTGCGCCCATCTCGGCAAGCCTGTACAGGTTCCTGAGCTCAACGGGCCCCAGGGGCGCCTCGCGGAAGATCAGCACAACCCTCTTCCTGCTCCTCAGGAGGGAGCCCAGGGCTCGTGACGCCAGGTCGCTGTGTATGCCCTGGGCAAGCGACGCAACCAGCCTCATCGATGCGGGGGCGGCGGCGCCAGCATCGATCGGGTGGCTGCTGCTGGCCACGGGGGCGTCCAGCTCGGTGGACAAGTAGAGGTTCTTGGAGAACCTCCTCAGCGCCTCGACGAACCCCCTCCTACCCATACACTCGTAGTCCGCTACTAGAAGCGCCTCGGGGGTAACGACTGTGTGGAGCTCCGCGCCCGCAGCTGATAGCGCCTCGGCTAGCCTAAGCCCTACTACGAGGCCGCTCGCACCGCTAACAACTAGGAGCACCCTCATGGCTCAGGCCTGCGCGGGCTTTTCACAGCCCTATACGGGCTCAACCCTTTCGAGCCTCATCATGGCCACGGGGGTAGAAGCGCTAAGGTTTGTTGTGGCGCCGGGGGGAGGATTCGAACCTCCGACCACGGGGTTAACAGCCCCGCGCTCTACCAGCTGAGCTACCCCGGCGCCCGCGCCGTCTAAGGATCGTGGAGCCCCCTCCTAAAAGCTTTCATATGCTTCACGCCTTGGCCCCGGCCAGCTCCAGCTCTAGGTGCCTAACCAGGATCAGTACGTATATAGGGGCTGTTACGGGGTCCGTGCCCACCCCTATATGCAGGACCCTCCTGCACCTCCTAGCGGCAGCCACCACCTTCTCCCGGATCGTGTGCTCCTCAGCCGTTGTGTACAGGGCTAGGCATAGCTCGGCGCCCGAGGGCATGTGGTAGTGGGGTGTTAGCCTAGCCCTCCTCCCATAGGATACGAGGACCCGGTAGAGCTCCTCGGCCGCGGGGGTCATCGAGAAACTGTGGAGGACCTCTACATCCCCCACCCCCCTCAGCTCCTCGAGCACCGGGCCGTACCTCTCCAGCAGCTCGTGCACCACGGGCTCGAGCTCGAGCTCGCTCTCGAGCCTAGCGCTCCTAGCCCCCCTGCCCGACGATGCTAGGCGTAGCGCTGCGT
>QMWY01000103.1 GCA_003661865.1 Thermoprotei archaeon | reverse complement strand
GAAGAAGCCGAGAAGCACGGTCTCGAATGCATGCCGCTGAGGCCGATAGAAAAGCACGCCAAGCTCACGCCAGAGGAGAGGCGGAGGTGGAAAAACGACCTAAAGGAACTCCTCAGGTCAGAACCGTACATATCGTTCTAGTCTTTTGCACCGCATTAAACGGATGCACGTGCAACCCTTTTTGGTGAAGCCCACATGCACAGGGTAAGGCTGGTTTTCGACATACCGTGCATCGGGTTCGCTAGGAGGTATAAACGCGTGCTTGAGGCCAAGGGCATAGAGGTGATCATACCGAGCGACGGCGTGGCTAGGCACGACCTGTCGCTTCACGCCTATGCGGTAAGCAGGAACGCGATAGTAGTAACCACGGACAAGCGGTTCCCAGATCCGAAGATAGTGCTGCCCATGTACACTAAGGAGGGTAAGAAACCCAAGTACGAGAAGTGGCACACGGCACTCATGAAGGAGCTACGGAGGCTGCGTGCGGGTTTCAACGCTACTGATAAGTCGGATCCCTTCCACTATTAACACGCCCGCAAAGGGTCTCGGGGGCTGTGAGCAATCTCCACGCCCTGAGAAGATGCCTAGCCTGGTAGGTGCGTAGCCCGCCTGGCACCCGCTAAGCTCGGCATCCCGCCGGTCCACCATATGTGTCACCCGCCTAGTCGGGCCGGCAGGTCGGCGGTCTGTAAAATGTCACGAGCCCCCAGACCCGCGGAGAACGGCTGGGTGCCCGTATGTGGACCTTCACCGCGTACATCCTCTGGAGGCTGCACGAGGACGTCCTCGTGCCCTCAGGCAGGGAGTACATAACCCTAGACGAGCTGGGCGACTTCATCTTCAGCACCCTCTGGAAGAAGTACCGCCTGGTACTCAACGACTCGACCGCGGAGCTGGAGCGCGAGGTGCTGTACCTAGCCAAGCTCGGGGCGGTAGAGTACGACAGGGGGAGGATAAGGGTGAGGGAAAAGCTCGGCGAGATAGCTAGGGCGGTAGGGGAGTCGAGCCTGAACGATACCCTAACCCTGTACCCAGAGTACCTGAGGAGGATAGACTTGGCCGTAGCCGAGCTGAAGCGGTCTCACCCTACATACCCATGAATTTTGGGTGTCGAGCGGTGGTGGCTTGGCGATGTGGTCTGGTACCCTGCGCCTGAGGAAGCACTCCCCCATCTTTGTCGCTTCGCTTCTCCAGGCTGTCTATGATAGGCTCAGGGGTCGTGGGGTTCTGGGCGGGGGTATTGTCCACGACTATGAGGTTATTGTCCGTGCCCTCTACGAGTACTCTAAGAGGAACCCAGAGGTCGCCAAACAGGTTGATTTCGAGGTTAGGGATGGGGTAATCCGCTCCAATGTGGTATCGTGGTACTATACCCAGACCTTCTCCGTGCTTAAGGAGCCCAAGGAGAAGTTCCTGATTGACCGGAGCCTCTACAGGAGGTTCTATGAGGATCTTGGCGATGTCCTGCGTTCCATTAAAAGTATTTTCGGGTGATAGGGGGTGAGAGCATGAGGATCAGGATCGAGAGGTCTTGGAGTGATGATAGGGGAGAATTACATGAGCTCTTCAAAGTCATCAGGAATGCGCCCCTACAGGCGGGATACCGCTTCGCGACCTTTCACTACGAAGGTCGCATCATCACGCCCTACCGCATGAGGAAGGTGGGAGGATGAGAATAGTTGAAATCCATGTGGAGAGGCTAAAGTCGTATAGTGATTATTCTAATAGATCTATAAGATTAGTTGCACGTCTTGATGAGGGAGAGGATGTAAAAGAGGCTTATCTAAAATTAGCTAAAGAGTGTGAAACACTTTTAGAGCTTCAAAAGATTGAAGCCGACAAATCCTCTATCGAAGCACAAATAAAATCATATGAGCAAAGGAAGAAGGAGCTAGAGAAGATATGGAACGAATTCCTAAAGATCAGAGAAGAGATAGAAAAGGGGCTTAGGAGCTTAGAGGAAGAGCTAGAGAAGATCGAGCGCCTAGCTGAAGAGAAGCAGATTAAGCTCTCTGAGAAAGTTCTTGAAAAACTAAGAAGTATACGGAGAGCATTATATGGATATGATCCATGAAGGTGAGAGGATGAGTGTTGAGATAAAGGTAGAGAGAGCGTATATGATGGACATGGACGAAAAGGGTGTCAACATCCCCATGTGCTCCTTCAAGTGCCCAGTATGTGGGAGAGAATTCGAGCACGCGTACATCAGCAATAACTTCTCCCTCATCATCTGCCCCAAATGCAATACAATATTCAGCATCAAGGATGTCAAGGTGTTAATCGTCTGTGAAGCAAGGAAGCTAGGCGAGGTGAAGGAAGAGTGAAGGATGTTGAGAAAATCGTTATTGATATCGGGAATGAGCTGGTCGGTGTAGCAGAGCGATACGGTTGTAAGCTGACTTCAATGCTGTCTTATGAGATTATTCATAAGATCCGTCAATCAATCGACCCCCTTGAAATTCAGGAGAGATTAAATTTCGATATATGGTTTGATCTTAAGATCCCTGTTGAAAGGCCTATTAGACTAAAATATGAGGTTCCCAAGGAAGGACATTACGTTTCAATAGAAGTGTTTTCATACTCCTTCTCTCCCAGCTGCGGTGTCCATGTAAAGGTTTCTGCAGAATCCATCAAGAATCTTAAATCTTCGGTAATTTCTCCTTGGATCAAAATCCTAAAGGTCCTAAAGGCGGTGAAGGAAGGTGATTGAGGGATGAGCAGGAAGATAGAAGATATGGAACCACCAGTCAAAGCGACGGCGCACGGCATACGCATCAGCATGCGCGGACTTGAAGAGGGGATCCCCCATGCCGTAGAGTATGAGGGAGAACGCTACATAGTAGTTTGAAAGGCGAGGTTTTGTAAGCAACGATTTTATAATCATATACCGCATGGCAGGCGATGCCACGAGCGACTAGAGAAAGACCTCAGCAAGCGATACGGCTGAACCGCCCGCCATTTTTTGGTGACCGTATGGCACACACGCCTAGATCTCTGGCAGACAGGTACCTTAACGAACTGGACGTGCAGGACGGCGGCACATACATCGTTATGTACACCGCGCACGGAAAGAAGCCGCCGAAGGAGTTCTACCGCAACCTGGACAGGATCGTAGCGTACGGATTGGCAGAGAGGCACGCCCACGGGTCAGTGATATGCAGGGGCAGGAGGGCGGCCGAGGCGGTTAGAAGGATCGCCGAGCACTACTCACTAACGGTCAGGGTCTTCAAGGTAGTGGAGGTGACCTGAGCCGTGGCCAGATCCGTTGCGGAACTACTGGGCATCAAGCTAGCCTGATGAACCTTTATCAGGTATAATCACATACTAGATTACCGGTGGTTGCCGTGCTCACGGTAGAGGATGAGTGGGAGGAGCTTGACCCGCGTGAGCTGTACAGGATACACAGGTCGCTCACCCACGTAATAGTGGACAGGCAGTCAGGAAGGAGACCAAGCTACGAGGACATGGGGGTGTTGCTGAAGTACGGCATAGGCCCAGACCTGCCGGTGCTCGAACTCGACAGGGTGAGGAGGCGGGTGCATGAGGCCATTACGAAGGTCGTTAGTGAAGATGAGGGCGCCACGGAGGTGCTTGAGGTAAAGGGCGACTTCGCGATACCGGACATAGACGCGTTCATCAGATCCATCGCCTACCGTATGGACAAGGACGAGGGCTACGGAACCATAGAAAGCGACTATGCCGAGGTGTGCTTCTTCAGCGGCGAGAGCGTAAGGAGGGGAGACCTGTACTCATGTGCTTCGGTTTTGCGGCATGATAACAAAGCGAAGCTTGACGTGGACGTGGATGTCGTAGTAAGCGAGGGGGACATAGGGATAAGGGGGCTAAGCATTGAAACGTATGACATGATGGACTACGAAGAGGCGCCGATGGACGTAGTCATGAGGATATTCGGCGCAAAGGACAAGAGGGAGGCGCTCGAAGCCCTAAAGGAGAGGATCAAAGAAGGGAACGCGCTTGTTTGCGTAACCTCCGAAAAGGGAGACTATTTCGATATCAGCGACGAGCAGGCTTGTGCTGGCAACACCTGCTGCGGGATAGTTAGCGAAGAATATATAGGCGAGACGTATGCGTACCTGAAGGACGAGGCCTTCGAAAGGGGCTATAAGGTAGATATAGACGACCCGCTTCTCAAGAAGCTTGAAGAGATCGGATTCAAATGCACCGTTGACGACATAATGCACGACAGGCCCGAACACGAGTGGATGGTCTCAAGCGATATGGTGATCCACTGGGTATGCCGTAAGGAGGTCGAGATAACCAAGCCGGAGGACGAGGTGCAGGTAAGCAGGGAGTACGAAAATCTGGTGAAAGAACTCAGGAAGTACGCAGGATATGCATAAACGGCACGAAAGCATAGGTACCTAGTGGATCGATATGGCAGGCGACGAAGACCGCAACATCCTTAGGTTGCACCACGGATACATAGGCGCGTTTCTAGTACTGACCTACCTGATTCTTCGATTTTTCAGGTTCAGGCTGGGCCTGATCTCAATACTGCTGTTACTGGCAGGTGCCGTACTTTGCATCCACGACCTGATATACCACCTTACCCACTAGTTTTTTGGCGAATGTATCAGGTGGTTGGTATCGGTGTTAAAGTACCTAGTCGGTTTAGTGTTTTTGTTATCGGCTGGGTAGGTCAGTAGGTCAGGCACCATCAAATGCTTATAAGTTCTTGATCCTATGAACTCGATTGGGGAGTGCTGTGGATCTTAGGAAGGCGCTATTAATCGTGCTTATACTCGTCTTGACGGCACCGTTCGCGTATGCTTTAGTGGACTGGATGGTTAAGCACTATCGCCCAGCAACAGGTAACTATAAGGTGGATCTGACCACTAGGTTGCACTTGGTGTACGACCCGCTCACCGGCATTACGATAGATGCAGTGGCATTACACATATCGACGAAACCAGCTATTTGGCCCTTCGCAATAGGCGGTGAGAGGCTATTCGTGTCGAGCCCTCCACTAGCACTAATGTCATTCGGTGAAAAGGAGCACGTAATAGACATAACTGTGACCATATACAGGAGGGTTGACGGCGGCAGGTCGTTCGTAACGTCAACCTACAACGAGATAACGTGGAGGACATTTGCATTAACCAAAGACACTACCGTCAAGAGTGTAACAAACAGTTTTGCTCTTCCGCCGGCCACATACGTCATAAAGCTTACCTCGATGAACGCAGAGTTCGTCGTAGACGACACCAGAACGCACGAGGTAATGTTCGAGTTCACGATATTCGAGGACGGTAGCTACACAGAACCAGTACTGCTTGTAACCCCGAGCGTTGGCGAAG
>QMWY01000102.1 GCA_003661865.1 Thermoprotei archaeon | reverse complement strand
TCAGCTGTTTCCTATGCACACCCTTCCCATCTATCCTAACGGGGATCTCGACCACTACGTCGTTGGGGATCCTGGGTAGGACCCCCTGGTTGGGTACGTTCACTTGTATAGGCACCGGGATCTCTATGGTTTCCCTACCCACAGGGAGGTAGAGGGTGTAACTCTCCTTCGGGTTGTTGTTGGCTATAGCCTCTACGATCTCCACCAGGGACTCCCCGCTTGGCCTAGGCGGGTAGCGGTGGGTCAGTGGTGTTGAGGTGTCGTAGACAGCGTTCCTGAGCTCCTCAAGGCTCCTCCTCAGGTATGCTAGGTACATGGCCCAGCCTATCTCCGAGTCCGGCCCTCCGTACGGTCCGTACCACCTCTGCTTCGTCTTGAGGTCCCAGTGGTACTTCCACGTACCACCCCTAACCGTATCGCCTATGGGCATGAGCTTGAACTCCCTGTACATGTCGATCGCTGCTGGGGAGAGGTCGATGTCGAAGGGGCTGATTACGTAGTCCCTCCACACCTCCCAGTACTCCTCAGCGTTCTTCTCAACCCACTCATCGATGTAGCGGTACGCATCCTCGCCGGCGTACCTGAACCTGGTTAGCCAGATAACGTGGTTGAACCCGCTCATCTCGACCTCTAGCTGGTTGAAGTCGATGAGCTTGGCTATCGTTAGGTAGCACCTGGGGTCGCGGGCTGCGCACAGCCTATTGATCTTCTCGCCGAGCTTCTCCTCCGCGAGCCTTATCCCTAGGACCTCGACCGCTTTGAGGAACCCTAGGTGTCCATGGCACAGCCCGATGTACCTGACCTTTGTCTCACGCGTTACCAGGGTGGATAGCTCGAATACGGGGTTCGCAACGTTTATCAGCCAAGCGTTCGGCGCCAGCTCCTCGACATCCCTCGCGATCCCCATCATAAGCTTGAACTGGTAGTAGCCCCAGATCGTGTGGTAGTCCGAGACCATGTTCCACTCAACGCTGTTTATCCCACGGTAGTAGCCGTACTGCTCAGAGACCTCGCGCATACGCTCGTAGTACCAGTGCCCCCCTGCCATAGCGGAGTTTATCACGAAGTCCGCATCCCTGATAGCCTCCCTCCTATCCTTCGTCTTGAAGACCCTCACATCGCTTCTCTTGAGCTCCTCCGTGTACCTCTTGGCGAAGCCGTAGATCAGGTCGAGCCTCTCATCGCTTATATCCATGAGCCATATGTCGAGGTTCCTAAGCCCCTTGTTTATCAGGAGGTCGATGACTATCCTGCTAGACCACACAGCGCTCCCAGCGCCTATGAAGGCTATCTTGAGCCTCTCCAAAATAGGTGCACCAAGGGTGGTACAGGGGTACCTGAAGAATTAAGCTTTGGTGAGGAGCCCCAGCGAGGTGTAAGCGGTGGTACCGATCACACGTGTTGAGCACCTTCTCCACGTCCGCGTCCTTTAGTACGGCGCCACCCCATGTTCTAACTGGTCGGTTGGGATGCGTATACGTCTTCCCTACGGAGAGGGGTTTCTAGAGGCTGAGCTTCCCAAGCACGCAAGGGTTATCTACTCCCGTACCCCCTCCGGGGTCCCTAAGGAGCGCGCCGATAGGCTTGTTGAGGAGGCCCTCAATAGGCCCGTAGGCTCGCCGCGCCTCGAGGACCTTGCGCGTGGTGCGGGGAGCGTGGCGATCCTGGTAACCGATCGTACGCGGGCCACCCCTCTAGAGCTCCTCCTGAGGGGTGTTGTCCCTAGGCTTCGGAAAGCCGGTGTTCCGCGGAGCGGTATAAGGATCGTTGTTGCTACGGGGCTCCACACCCCGCATACACCAGGGGAGATCCGTAGGCTCATAGGGGGCTTCGCTGATGAGTACGAGGCCCTTAGCCACGATGCTGAGGACCGTGGCTCCCTCAGGTACCTAGGCACGACCCGCTTCGGAACACCTGTAGAGGTGAATCGCCTGGTGGTGGAGGCCGACCTGGTCGTGGGGCTGGGGCTTCTTGAGCCCCACTTCTTCGCGGGGTACAGCGGTGGTAGGAAGCTGATCCTCCCCGGGGTTGCGGGTGCTGCGAGTATATACCGCAACCACAGCTACTCGATGCTGAGCCACCCCAGGGCGGACTACGGGGTTCTCGATGGGAACCCTGTTCATGAGGACATGGTTGAGGCGGCTAGGATGGTTAGGGGCTACCGGTTCGCGGTGCACACGATACTGGACCGGGAGAAGAGGGTTGTTGAGGTGGTTGCAGGCGACCCCTACGAATCTCATAGGGTGGGTGTGGAGATCCTGGACCGCTACGTAAAGATCCCCGCCCCGGGTGGTAGCGATGTGGTTGTTGTTACCAACGGTGGGTACCCCCTGGATAGGGACCTGTACCAGGGGGTCAAGGGCATCGTAACCGGGTCCCGGATAGCTAGGCGCGGAGGCGTGGTGATCCTCGTTGCGGAGTGCAGGGACGGTGTTGGGCATGAGGGGTTCAGGGAGCTCATGGCTATGGGGAGGAGCCCTAGGGATATCCTGGAGTACATAAGGGCGAACGAGCCTATAAGGGACCAGTGGGAGGCGCAGAAGCTAGCACAGGTCCTGTTACGGAACCGGGTTGTGGTGGTTACAAAAGGGGTTGATCACGGCATTCTCGAAGAGATGAAGCTTACGCCCGCATCGAGCCTCGAGGAGGCTATGGAGATCGCATGCAGAGAGACGGGATGCAGGAGGATCGCGGTCGTCCCCGAGGGGCCCTACGTGATCCCCGAACCCATGAACCGATCCGCTAGATCCTGAGGCTCTACAGCACCCCCGTGTTACCGGCAACAAGCTTCGGCGACGGGCACTACTGGTGTCGGTGCTAATCGTGGGTACAGCTATGATACGCCTAGAACTACCCGGTATCCTCAGCCCTGACCCGCTCCTCTACGCTCTTCACCAGCCTCTCTATCCTCTTGAGCGCCTCCTCCACGTGTCTATCGGTGCACCACCCCTCGTAGAAGCATACGTGCATTGCGCTTGCCTGTGCCCATGCATCGCTAACCCATCCCCCAAGCTCATCCATTAGCTTCCTTGAGTACTCCCATAGCTCTCCATGGCTACTCAGCCTCCTCCCCTCGCGCCACAGTGCGTACGCCTTAACCACTAGCGCCGCGGCACCCCACGCCTTCTCGGCAGCCTGCCTAACATCACCCTTCCTGAGCTCCTCACGCGCCCTCTCCAGCAACTCCTCCGCAGCCTCGGCATACTCCCTAGCCCTATCCCTGGGGTCCAGGCCCTGGGAAAGAACCTCTAGCAGGTACTCCTCAAGGCTCATCCCCTGCCTCTCCGCAGCCTCGCGGAGCCTACGAACAACTCTGCGTGGTAGCAGAATAGCCTCGGTACACACCGCTGGGAACCCCTGTACATCCATATCCCTAAAGCCTTATAAGAGGTGGTATAGCACGTCCTGCCGTGATCGGTCTCGTCGTTGCGGTAACTGATCAGGTCCCCAAGGCTTCGTGGCCTCCACAACCCTACCCAGCTTCAAAATCTTGGAATAGATCCAGGAGTTCTCCTCTAGGTACTACGAAGAGCATCTCTGCCCTACCCACGAGGTGCTGAGCAAGGGCATCAGCATACCCTATGCATTCACCACCCGAAGCTGTTGTGAACAACCAGTAGCACTCTCCTCTGGGCCAGCTGTATAACGGGGGCTTGTCGATTCGGTGGATCACCTCCGGGGAGATGAAGGCTTAGGTCGGGGACTGCATCTGCGCGACGGGAAACAGGTTTCGGAGAGCTGGTGTTTGTCTATGGCTCAGCGAGCTATCTGCTCGGTGAGGCCTAGCGCTTAGCTGTAGCTATGGAGAGCTTGGCAAGACTATTCAAAGTTCTCTAGGACCTGTGGGTGCGGCTCTCTTCCAGGAGCTTCTTGGTGAAGCTGAGGATCCACCTAACATGGTCTAGGTCTCCCCGGATATCATCTACGCTGTACTTAGCCTCGTGGAAGCCCCATACATGGAGGTCGTACGCAACAGCCCATGCAAACTCTACCTTGGGTTCGCTAAGCATTCTAGCAAGTCTTCTAGCGGCTTTCCCCAGGAGCTGTATCCACCACCTACCCTCCTTCACAGCGCTCTGGTACTCGGGTATGCTAAGCAGCCTTGCAAGAGCCTTGATGCACTCCTCAACCACTTTATACATCTTCTCGCTGGCCTGAACAGGATCGCCTTTACCCAGGTACCCCTCCGCCTCATCCAAGAACCTCTCAGCAAGCTCAATACGAATGGAGGCCTCCTCAGCCGGATCGACCTTCACCTCACTCAGCAGGAGCTCGATCACCCTCGACTCGATATCGATACCGCGCTCAGCAGCCTTCTCATAGAGCCTCCTAGGGATCCTAAGTACGACACTCACAGACACAACCCATCTATAGACAGCCCCCGCCTCGCTATAAAGCAGTGTACCTAGAACGATGCTACACACCTCCGCTTCCAGGTTTTGAGAATAGCCGCCTCTACAACCCCAGGCGACGTTACCTAGAGCGGCGGCATCACCCCCGGATCCTGTGCAGAGGGCTGCCGGAGCCCCTAGCGATTGTAAAGACCCGCAGCCTCTTCAATCAGCTGAGGTAGGCCACCCGGGAAAAACCCCGACGCCCTTCCCAAGCCTGTAAACACCTTACAAGGACCTACAGGCCGCTAACGGAGAACAACTTCATGACCTATGCGGGCACGCCCAGCCTAGGCTGAGAGCACCAGGCGCTTAACCCCAAGGAGGATACCGGGAGGTCTCTTGGGATGATTCGATAGGGCAGGGAGTTGCCATGCGTAGAGAGACCTGTAAAGACTACTTAAGCGCTCCTAAACCCATCGATCAATTGTTCACGCTATAAAGAAGTCTGAGACTCTTGAGCATTTTCGAGAAGCGTAGTATATCAAGGGTGTTTAAACAATTGGAACAATAAAGGTGGTCGCCCGCGTAATGGTGTAGCTGCTATGGTGGTCGTACAGAGGGTAGATGTAGACAATGGCTATGCGCCTCTGGGCCCGGCTCTTACCAAGAGGGTAAAACTTGTGCTTAACCAACTCGATGAGGACTATTGGGCACCGCATCTACGGTTCCTAGGTTAACGAGGCGCTTCACTGATTGGTTTGTTATCTGGTAAAAATAGGTGTTAGGGCTTCGGTGTTCTTCAAGTACACAACAATACCATACTAAAACCTGCGAGACGTGATGTTCTCTAGAGGTTTGAGCTAGGGTCTTACTCACTTTCAGCAAGGAGATATGAGGAGTTTGTTTCAGAGCTTAAACTTGTTGAGAGGCGCCTTGGAGTAAGGATCCTGGGTTTTACAAAGCATGGTGATGGAAGACTCAGGCTCTCAAG
>QMWY01000101.1 GCA_003661865.1 Thermoprotei archaeon | reverse complement strand
GGAGAGCCTATCTCTGGTTTTGAGTAGCACTCCCCCTGCCTGTCTATGACCTCCCAGCCCTCCTCCAAATTTCTTGATAAGGTTTGATAGGATCGATGAGTAGACGTCGCCCACCCCCTCAACAAAACCGCTCTTAGCCCTAAAGACCACCCTGACACTCTTCGTACTCTTATCATCAGACGCCACAAATGCTGCATCACAGCCTATACCGATTAGGGTGCTAGCGCACTCCGACTCATACGCACCTACATGAGATATGCATACGTAGAGCTGGTCTCCCCGCATAATAACGAGTCTTGATAGGCACTTCAGCCGCGCTATCCTAGCCGAGGGAGGCGCCTCATGGCGTAGGAGCTCTAGGGCGTTGCGGTAACTCCCTCCCGAGCTAAGAGCCCATGCAATGAGTAGGAACGTCTCCGGCGATACTCCGTGGGAGAAGCGCTTGGTGTCTGATACAACGCCTGCGATCAGCGCCGTTAGGGTGTCGGGCGATAGCGTAACGCCGAGCTTGTGCGCTATGAGGAGCACGATCTCGGAGGTGGACGATGCAGAGGGGTCCACAATAGCTATGTCTGCTATCTGCGCGAGGTCTCCTTCAGAGTGGTGATCTATTAACACGATTCTGCTGCAGTCCTGGAGAACAGCTTGCGCCTTCCTAAGCTGGTTACGGGATGCCGTGTCTAGGATTATGCATACGTCCGCAGCTCTCGGGGGCATACCTATATCAGAATTGCTACGCACAACCCTGATCTCAGCGAGCTTCTCGAGGAGCATTAGCAGGCGGCGGGCCTCAAGCCCAACACCTTCGGGGAACAGGGCCTTGATAGCACCGCCCCTAGTCCTTGACAGGAGCTCAGCAAAGCCTAGAACCGATGCGACAGCATCTACATCAGCATTGGCATGGGTGAGGAGCACTGCGGGCTCGTTAGCTCTCCTGCTTAGTACCTCCTTCTGAAGCCTCTCTAGAGTACCTTCGCCTAAGCAGCACCTCGACCTTATCGAAACCCCGCTTGATAGCCCTATCAACAATGTGTTCAAGCCTTAGTGAGGGTGGTACGCGGGAGCTTATAGAGGTGTCCACAGAGATTACGAGCTGCTCTCCTTGTAGCTCAGCCGTGACGGCTATTGAGTACCTGAGGATCCTAGGGCCTAGTAGTCTTTCCAAGGTTTCCCTAACCTCTGTTTCCACGGTACTGGCTATATCCATCAGGGCCTCGCTGCTGATCTTAGACACGTCTAGGTTGAGGTTCTTGACAGGGACCGATCTCGAAATTCTATGACGCCTGCCCTCTCCCTCCATAGACTTTGGCAAGATACTTGTTCACCTGGCTCTGAACCTCGTTTATCCTGCTCCTAACCAAGCTCTCCTGCTTCTCAAGTGACTTCAGCCTGATCTCTATAACCTCCTTGCGATCCTCGAGCTCCTTAACGGCATCCTCCTTCTTAACCCTTATCAGTAGGTGTCCCGCCGATCGGTATACCTCGGCATCTTCTCCAAGCTCCTTTAGTATCGACAACGCCTTTTCGATCTCCCTCAGCTCGCTCTGTAGAACATTACGCTCGGCCACGATCTGAGTTAGCTGTGCTTGAAGCTGCTGGAGCTTAACGAGGTTTTGCTGAACCTCCGGCGGTATCCTCTCCGCCAACCGTACAACACCGTGGTACGCACTGTGCAAGAGGGCTAAATATCTCTAAGCCCTCCAGAAAGCTCCTCAAGAACCGAGGAAGCGGCATGGATTAGGTATAGGTATGTGTTTAGTATTGCCCTTAAGGTGCTCAAGCTCTTCGCGGTTATCGATATTAGAATCTCGTGCTCGTTGCACTCAACGGAGACGGCACTCCGCTCCCTATCAACCGGGGCCTTGGCCTCTGCCTTGAGGCTTCTACACAGCGCTTCTGTTACCTGCCGGCCACACAACTCTATGCGCAGCTGTGCTCTGTACATAGGATCACCCTGCGTATCCTTATCACGGGACCTACCCTCACCCCACGATGATCCCGGAAGACAGCCTCTACAAAATCATCCCTCCAGCGCATGACCGCTGTGATGAAGGGTTTGGTTAGGCGTGACGCCTCATATGCCTGGAACATGAGGCCTCTTATGAAGCACTCAGCGGCATCCACCGATAGAGGCGCGCCGTTATGAACTACGTATGCCGCTGCATAGGCTCTATATGGAGGACGCGGGTTACGTGCTTCACGGCTGAGGGTAATTCCCCTAAGGACAAGCCTGCAGATCTTCTCAAGCTCAAAGAGCTCGGCAGATGCTGGAACAAACCTAAGCTGGTAGACATCCATGGTATACGGGTTCCCCATCCTGTTGTTAACAATTACGACGCGCTCAGCTCCAAGGTCGTGGGCTGCTATGGCCAGCTGTACAAAAGTGGACTTGCCCCGGGTAAACCTTATAGCATTGGGGATAACGGCTGCGAGGTCCTTGATGAAACTACGGCTGCGTGGTGCGGGTCTATGGGAGGTTGTTATTAGAATACGTGGCAAGGTACGCTACGCTTTACGAGAGGTGATCAGCGCTTCTCGCTCCAAGGCATGTATGCCGCTCCTGCCCAGACGGCTCCGCACTTAGGGCAGCGCCATATACCCACACTTATCCTCTCCATAACAGTTCTTTTTCCGCAGTAGGGGCACACGTACTCTGCATACCTCTTCTCCATTACTTCGCGCCACTTCTTTCTAAGCGAGGAGCCATACCTAGCGCCAAACCGTCCTGCGATTCCTACTACGCGTGTTCTACCCACCGCTGATCACCCTTGCTTGCCGGCGTTAGAGGCTTCCCCACCCTCTCCTCTTATACCTTTCGCTGCTTCCCTAATCTTGCCTATCAGGAGTGGAGCCTTTGACAACGCTATTTCTACCGCACGTTCAACCTCAGCATCTGATAGGTAGTCCATGCCAGCCTTCTGCATACCCGCTATGAGACCCTCTTCCGTTACTGCTACTGTTAGCCTAGCACCGCTGAGTGCCTCCTCCTCCTGTGTCGGATCTACTACTAGGTAGTTGCCTATCTTATACACGGTAACCGTAGTCACTAGGCGGTTGATGGGTAGTAGCCCTTGGAACTCGCCTCTCTTCACAGTAACCTCACCGCTCTCTTTATCGACAGCAACCGTCGGAACCCGGGTGCTTAGGAGAGCTGCCATTGATGCCAGCATAGAGGCGTCTATGAGGTTGCCATCGTGGTCGAGGACGTATATGTCTAGCCACACAATCCACACCTTCTTCCCTGGGATTATAGCAAGCTTGTCAAGTGCGACAACCCTAGGCTCTCGTAGAGACCTATCTATAACCCTGGCAAGCTCTATGGCATTTTCATCAGGAGGACCAGGTTCGAACGATGGTGATGCTGCGGGTATGAACTCTGCATTGACTATGAGTACACCTTCATTAGGCGCGTCACTGTAAGGCTGCCCGACCTCAAGCTTGACGCCTGCTAGTACCTGCGTATTTCCCATCCTTACGTATGCTGAGCCCTCCGCATTGGGTATGTACCCTATTCTCACCTCAATATCGCGATACTCCTCAAGCTTACGCTTATCAATCCTCTGTCCGCGTGCCAACAGGTTCATTATAGCATTCGCCTTGAGCCGGGGAATTAGCGGGAGCTCAGGCGTTATGGACATGGCGCATCACTCCTCCTCGATCACCGCGTACTTCTGTCTAAGAACCTTCTTCTGCATCTCGTAGATCCTCCTTATACCCTCCATAGCCATCTTGAGCCCGGTCCTGAACTCATTCGGGCTTAACACCCCATTTAGCTGGAGGAGTGTTATTCTTCCCAAGCCCGGCATTGCTGCAACGGGCATATCAGCCTCCCCATACATATCCTCGATCTCGTTGATATCAAGCACGATCACCCCATCCACCTTACCCACAGCAACGCCGGCGACTAGGTCCCTCATTGGTATGCCTGCATCAGCTAGCGCAAGCGAGGCTGCGGTAACCCCAGCAGTACGCGTACCCCCGTGCGCGTTTAGCACCTCGATGAATATGTCTATGGTTGTTCTTGGGTACAGCTCTGTTAGAACAGCGGGCTCTAGAGCCTCCCGTATCACCTTAGAGAGCTCTACCTCCCTGCGGGAGGGTGCAGGGCTCTTACGCTCGTGCGTTGAGAATGACAGCATGCGGTAGCGGCATCTGATAACGGCGCGCTCTGGCAGAGTCATGTGCTTCGGGACCGCCTCCCGAGGACCATAGACTGCTGCTAGAACCCACGTATCGCCGAACTTCACTAGGGCAGAGCCATCGGCGTTCTTGAGAACTCCTACCTCCATCTCTATTGGTCTGAGCTCGTCAGGTCTCCTCCCATCTATGCGCCTACCACTCTCATCTATCAACCGGGGTTTCTCACCTACCGCTCCCACCTATTAACCCCCTCTTAATCTTCTGCTCGATTATGAAATCCTTTATCCTTTCGGTGAGACCTTGGGTATGCGCCTCCCGCTCAATCTTCTTTATAGCGAGGACAGCTATCGCCTCCCGCTCCGGGTCTGGGCATCGGAGCAGGATCCTGCCATTGTTACCAACTACTATCTGGCACCCTGTCTCCTCCTGCAGGACGCTGAGCATAGACCTCTTCCTTCCTATAACTCTCGGAACTCTTGATGGCTTTATCTCTATCAGCGCCCCCTCAACAACCTTCCCAAGCCCCTTCTCCTGTACCGTCAGCAAGGGATCGCGGCCTCTATCAAACTGAGCCACCTTTGCTAATATCACATCTCCTACATCGAGATACTTAGACAAGTCCTCTGAGGGGCTGTAGGGCTTGCCCAAGTAGTCGGAGGCGTTGAGGACCCCGGGTAGCGGGGCCCTTATATCGATAAGCCATGACGTGACGCCTATGTCCCTAACGATCCCTATAACCACATCTCCGGGTCGGGGGTAGTAGCAGCCCTCAAGAGGTATTAAACCAACCTTGTACTCATTATTGCTCTTCTCAACCGTTAGAAGCCCGACTACTGTTGCCACCACGCTCCTTCCTACGCGCCTTAGAAATGGGGCTGCTAGCGTTAGCCTATCGCCCTCCGCAACTACGTCTCCTGGAACGACGAGACTGCGGTTCTCAAAGAGGATCTTCGACATGGGAATTACCTCACATGAAGTACCTTCACGTAGACGTTGCCCTTGGTAAGCTCGTTGAGCCTATCGATGGTCTCGTTCTGAAGACCGGCGGGGATCTCGAGCTCTACTATGAGTGAACCATCGGCTAGCCACTGGCTGCGCTTAACCTCACCCATCCTAATCACCTGCGAGTAGACCCTTGATGAGTACTGGGCAGGTACGTGTACCTGGAGCAGCGCTCTCGCCATCTTTATCGGTAGTATACGTG
>QMWY01000100.1 GCA_003661865.1 Thermoprotei archaeon | reverse complement strand
GTGTTAAGGGTTCGCACCACACCCTATCCATAGCTCCGGGACAGGAGATCACGATTATCCGCGAAGGCGGTATCCCCCGAGCATTCATCGAGAAGGTTCTCCGTAGCCTCAGATCCTACCGCGTTGTAGTTGCTGCTCTGGACTTCGATGAATACGCCGTAGCCCTTGTGCAGAACCAAGGTGTTAGGCTTCTCGACGAGGGTTCGCTCTCCATTCCCTTCGACGAGAGGTTCTTTCCCCGCGCTAAGGAGAGGGGTATTAGGAGGGTTGCTGAACGGATGGTTGATGCAGTCAAGAGGTTCGAGGCTGACGCTGTTGTGGTAGCCTCACCTGGGTTCCTCAAGGACGAGGTTGCCGATGCTCTGAAGGGTTTGCTTCCCTCAACACCTATCTACACCGATACGGTTGCCAACGGTGGATATGCGGGTGTAAGGGAGCTTCTCCGCAGGGATGTTGTGCGGAAGCTTCTCCAAGACCTCGGGGTGGCACGGGCAGAAAGAGTGCTGGAGGAGTTCAACCTGCTGCTTCTAAGGAAGCCCGGCAAGGTTGCCTACGGTGTAGACCAGGTTGAGCAAGCTGCCGAGGCTAGTGCTGTTGAGAAACTCCTAGTTCTCGATGAGATGCTCTCTAGCTTTGACGATACCCGGGCCAGGGTAGAGAAGGTGATGCAGCAGGTGTTCTCGAAGAGGGGCGAAGTCATCATAGTACCCGTTAACTCACCACCAGGACAGCAGCTCAAGATGCTAGGAGGTATAGCAGCTGTTCTACGCTACGAGCTCTTCCATGAGGATAACGCTGTGGAGGACTCGTTCATGGGCTAGTCCCTAAAGTGTTTATACAGAGCCCGTGTTCATAGCCCTTGGTGCCCACCCTGGCTGAGGAGCTGCTACGCTACTCCTTGATGCTCTTTGTAGTCCTTGACCCGCCGGGGAATGCTCCACTGTTTCACTACTTCACCCGTGGTATGGATAGGTCGGCTAGGATAAGGACTATCAGGACGAGTATGGTCGTCGCTACGGGGATACTGATCCTGTTTGCAACTGCTGGTGAGGCTATGCTGAGCTACTTCGGTATCACCGTGAACGACTTCAGGATCGCTGGTGGGGTTGTGCTCTTCATATACGCCGTTACTGGGCTTCTGGGGCGTAGCGCTGCTGAGGAGGTTAGGGGTGAGGATATAGCTGTTGTGCCTCTGGCGATACCTCTTCTAGCGGGTCCTGGAGCGATAACCGCTGTTGTCTATATATGTTACGTAGCTGGGCTCACAACGGCTCTAGCAGCTATAGGGATAAACATGGTTATCGCGTGGCTGATGCTGGAGAACGGGGATAAGCTCCTATCCCTCCTCGGTAGGAGAGGGAGTGTAGCCCTAGAGAAGGTTATGTCGATACTCCTAGCAGCCTACGCAGTGGCTATGGTTAGGGAGGGTGTCATAGCGCTGATCACCTCTCTCCACCCCTGAGAACTTCGATAACCTCTCCGTAGTCGAGGGCCAGTACCTTGATAAGCCTCGTGATGGGGAGTGGTGGAGTCCCAAGACCATCGATGACCTCTGGCCTGCATACATCGGCTCCGTGTAACGGGTGATAGGCTCCTCAGAGGGCCTTCCTGACTTCTTCTTAGGAGGTCTCTTGCTAAGTACTTTTTGTCAAGTATCTTGTATTGAGGCTGAAGGAACCTCCTCTCTATATTGCAGGTACTTCTCTTCAAACCTAGCAAGGTTCTCCTCTCATCCACAGCCACCGCCATAACCAGCACCAGAACCATCTTCGCAAAGCTTAGGACAGCTGAGCACAGCGTAGCTCCTAAAAGGCCTAGGGCAAGGGAGAGCAGGGATAGGATAGATGCATCGGGTGCCTCATACAGGAATAGTACCCCTCCCTAACAAGCCTGGTAGGCACACCCCTTCGCGACTCTCCATACACTGCTAGGTACCTACCCGTAACAGCAGCACCCCTAATACCTAGGGCTAGGAGCGCTACGCCGAGGATGCGCCACAGGGTTACGCTTCCCTGCAGGGAGGAAAAGTGAGTGTGCGGAGCAGAACACCAGCTATCATAGTCTATCTATACAGCTACACGAACAGTATTACTAACAGTGAAGCTCTCCGTACCCCAGCACTCCTCAAGGAGAGCCTAAGATGTGGCTTAGTGTTTATGGAAAAACCTGGGTGTTTACGCTAGCTAAGTTCATAGCGGTACTTCTCGAGCTTCTCCCTATCCACCTCAACCCCTAGTCCTGGCTTATCCTCAAGCACTATCTCTCCCTTCTCCAGCCTATAGCCACCTGTGGAGGGCTCATCAGCCAGTGATGTGTTTCCATCGAGGTCGATCCACCTTATGATCGGGTGAGCAGCCACCACATGTGCAGCCGCAGCTAAAGCGAGCCTCGTTTCCACCATACACCCAATCATACAGCCCTCAGCACCTCCTGCCTCAGCAACACGGGCAATGGTTACGGCAGGCCCTATCCCGCCGCACTTCATCAGCTTTATATTAACCCCATCAACAGCTCCAACAGAAATAAGCTCGAAGGCCTCGTGGGGGCTATGGACAGCCTCATCAGCAACAACCGGTATATCCACACTACGCCTAACCACGGCAAGCCCCTCCCAGTCCCAAGCAGGTACAGGCTGCTCAACAAGCTCCAGCTCAAACCTCTCGAACCTTCTCAGCATCCTGATCGCCTGCTTAGGGCTCCACGCCTGGTTAGCATCTATCCTAACCCTAACCCCGTAGCCAACAGCGTCCCTGATCCTCTTCAGCCTCTCGTAGTCCCTATCGGGATCCTCACCCACCTTAACCTTGAGGACCCTGAAGCCCTGATCAACGAACCGCTGGGCATCCCTAGCCATGGCCTCCGGCTCATCGATCCCTATGGTCATATCTGTCTCGAACCTCGTTCTGAAACCCCCCAGCAACCTATACAGAGGCGCCTTCAACACCTTCCCAAGTATGTCGTACAGGGCCATGCTTATCCCAGCCTTTACCGAGGAGTTCCCACGGAGAACCCTATCCATCTCCGCCTCAAGCTCCCGCACCCTGAGGGGATCCCTGCCCACCAAGTGCCTCTTCAGGAACTCTAGGTTCGCAAGCGCCTGCCCAAAGCTCTCCCCCGTTATCTTAGGCGTAGGCACAGCCTCCCCCCAACCGCTGATACCCTCATCCGTAACGACCTCCACGTAGATGGTGTGGGACCTCGTCGTAACATCGTACGCGATCCTGAAGGGCTTCACCATGGGGAGCTCGATCGGGTAGAACCTGATATCGACTATCTCCACAGGTAGGCACCCTCACACCCATCGTAACGCTGGGAAATATCTTATGAGGCCTACTCATCGGTCAACCACACGAGATCCCACGAGAGCAACAGCTATACCTCAACACCCTTGCGCGGTCAGGGCACGAGCTATACAACACGCCCAGCAGCCAAGGGCTGGGATCTATGAAGAGTGTTACCCAGGGAAACAAGTTTCCCTGTAGAAACCTCCAACCGACGTACCGTATATCAGCGATACGCTGCTCAGAGCCCTTATCAATCACCTAGTAAACCAACTGGTGTAGCAGTGCATAGGTAGCTATGTATAGAGAGCCACTACACTGTATTCACGAAGAGGTATAAGGTCATCTAGTTAAGCACTATGCCCAAGGGCTCTGCCCGCTGCGCGGGCTAGCAGAGGCTATGGATAGGCTATGGAGTGGTGCCTAGCTAATGTTACCAGTAGAAGAATTGTATGTCTCAACATATAGAACGTGGTGTGGCGCCCAGTACATGCGGTCATATGAGTGTCGTGCACTCTATGGATCACACGAGTTCTCATGCTGCGGGTTAAATACACCTGCGGAAAGTTAAGCTCCAGTTAACTACACCTTGCTCCAAGGCGCTCCGCAAAGAAGCCGGGGAGACACCATGCCCGGGACCCCGGGGCAAGGAGAGCCATGGATCCCCCATCGCCCCGAAGGGGAGACATGGGTACCACCTACAGGTACGTTCTATGCATGGAGATACGTATTTCAGAACTAAGGGCCTTTCCTAGCATCAAGGATAGCTAGGTCTACAACGCAGAACTCTTACCTCACCACAACTACACAGATGCACCGATTAGTGAGGAGAATGATGCGTCTACTATCATACCTAGCAGTGTACAGCTGTGGATACCAAGTGCTGTGCACGGGCTCTATGGACAGAGGTGGGCAGGGGTGGCGGGTTGGCACGCCCGTTCCTGCCGATAGCGAGGGTAAGGGAAATACATTCGCCTGTACATAGGCATCTGGCCGTTTGTTTAATGTTGAGGATAAGTACTGGGTAGACTACTGGGTTCATCTATGGGGCTACTAATTGGAGTACTAGGACATTCGTAACCCGTTGTTTCTAGAGGCTGCTCTACACCTCCACTAGATGCTAGTAATTGATCCTCTGGGCTACTTGGGAATCCTAGAGTACAGCCTGCCAGAGGACTGAGTGACGATGTGAACAGGTTGCCTCAGGTATTACAAAATAAGCAATTGATAGTGTATCTAGTAATAGCTCAGCCCGTTGACTTGGCTAGCGGTATACGATATAAGGTACTCAGGAGTGTATTGATCGCTCTACATACTCTTTAGATGACTATGGAGTCGCTCGTTTTAGATGAGGTCTATCTCAACGCTTCATTGTCTAGCCCAGCACTTGTTTCGAGAAGTGTGAGTGGTAGGGAGGCACTGCTATGTATCTTAGGACATCTACATGTCTATGGCTAGAATTTTCTAATGAGTTTCCCGTACAGAATTTGTTGCTCATAAGAGCTATTCTGAGTGAGCTGTCTATTAGTATGCAGGGCATGCATGCTCTAGAGCTGGCTTAGCTCTTGTAAGGGGTATAGCGGATGCGTTTTCCCGCAGGGGTTTCCACATTACCTTGTCCTAGAATGCTCTTGGGTATAATCCCCTGGTATACTGGTATTAGTACCTTAGAATAGGTTAGATCTGTTGAATGCTATACTCAAGATCTTATGAAAAGCTATATAGCTGGAGAGAAACGGGGTTCAGTAGGGCTGCGGGGGCGGGATAGTAATATGAAGATGCTGCTATTCTCAAACGTGGGCTACGCGATCACTCCTATTGAGATGGTGGAGTTCATAGCTAGTGTTGCTAAGCGGGTTTCGTGCGGTCTCATGATCTCGCTGGGTGGGTGGAGAGGTGTCTCGGTAGCGGTCCTTAAGGAGCTTGCGAGGGCTGCGGAGCTCTGGAGTCTATGGGGTGATGAGAGTGACCGTAGGGTTCTTTGTGAGGCTGGTGCGAGGGTTCTTAGGAATGGGGAGGTTGTTGAGGTTTCGGGGCTCAGGATCGGGGTTATCAACGGCGTGACTACGATGCATGGCCGTGGCTATGCGAAGAGCTATGCAGATACCC
>QMWY01000099.1 GCA_003661865.1 Thermoprotei archaeon | reverse complement strand
GTGTTCGGCATGGGCGAGAATAGGGTCGTTACGACCCCGGGGCTGACAAGGTTCGATGTGGATGCTGTTGTACTTAGGGACCTCGGCTTCTCCTACCCCCTAGAGCTCTTCCTCAGGAGACTCAACGTGTTCAAGCACCTAGAGGAGCTGGGTACGCCCGTCGTCAACAGCGCCGAGTCCATGTTAACAGCGCGGGACAAGTACCTGAGCCTGCTAAGGCTTCACCGCGCAGGGCTCCCAGTCCCGCGCACAGCAGTTGTAGAGGATGCTCACGCTACGCGCCGCATAGCCGAGGAGTGGGGCGCTGTAGTGATAAAACCTCTCATAGGCAGCATGGGCTTCGGCTCTGTCAAGGCGGACGACCCCGACATAGCCTTCATGATAGCCAGAACCCTTCAGCAGCTCAGCCTACCGATATACGTCCAAGAGTTCATAGAGAAGCCGGGGCGCGACATAAGGGTGATAGTTGTTGGTGAGAGGGTTGTCGGCGCTATGTACCGCATACAACCCCCCGGGACCTGGAAGACTAATGTTGCGCAGGGCGCTGAGGTCAGGAGGGCGAAGGTTGACGAGGAGCTGAAGGAACTAGCGGTTAGGGCAACAAGGCTTTTAGGACTCCACTACGCAGGCGTGGACGTTGCTGAGCACCCTAACCGGGGCTACGTGATCCTTGAGGTGAACGCATCGCCGAACTGGAGGGGGTTTATGAAGGCAACGGGCATAAACGTCGCGGATCACATAGCTAGGTACGTGGTTGAGCTGGCGCGGCGGTGATGATAAGCAAACCGCCTGAGCTGTGATGAATGGCTCTCGCCCTGAGCACCCATCAACCCAGGATCTCGATCCTTATACCGCTTCTCCTAGCGATCCCGGCCACGGTATCGACGACTTCGAGGACCCTAACAGGATCGGAGCCCATAACAGTGACCTCCACCCTTAGCCCCCCGCTCCTCCACAGCTCCTCTACATCAGCCCTCGATGGGTATAGCTTGAGCAGCACCCCCTCGCCAGCCGCTATGAGTGACGTTGTGAAGAACTTAGAGACCCTGTACCCCGCCTTAGCTACAGTGCTGCGCAGCTCGTCGATGAACACCGTGTAGGATCGGGGGTCGGCTACGTATAGTCCTAGGGAAACCGTGTAGAGCAGGCTACCTCTGCTCAAACTTCATCCCCCTCCTCCTTAGCTCCTCCACTATCCTATCGAGAACGCTGCGGGAGGGCACCTCGAGCAGGATGTCCACAGCCGCATGCCAGGGGGTTATCCTGACATCAGTTCTATCGTGCATCACCTCCACAATGTTGGCCCCATGGCGCGCTATCACCTCTAGAGCCCGGTACAGCGAGCCAGGGGTGTCGGGTACGACCCCGCGCAGCCTAGCTATGCGTCCCGCGCTTGCAAGACCCCTGAGCAGCACCCGGTAAAGCGCGGTCAGGTCTATGTTACCGCCGCTAACTATCGCCAGAACCCTCCTCCCCTCAACACCCCTGACCCTCCCACTCAGCAGAGCTGCGAGTGCCGCTGCACCGGCACCCTCCGCAAGCACCTTTGCGCGCTCGAGGAGCAGGTATATCGCCTTAGCGATCTCATCTTCGGAGACGAGCACTATGTCGTCAACGAGTTCGGAGACCACCTCATAGGTTATCCTCCCCGGCTTACGCGTGAGGAGCCCGTCGGCTATGCTGGGCCTAACCGCAACCTCTACAGGGTGCCCAGCCTCGATAGACCTCTTCATCTTGGGCGCGTTCTCGGGCTCTACACCGATAACCTTGGTTCTAGGCCTAAGCCTCTTAACAACAGTCGCTATCCCCGATATCAGACCCCCACCCCCTATGGGGACCACAACCACATCGACGTCTGGGACCTGTTCCAGTATCTCGAAGCCTATCGTGCCCTGCCCGGCTATGACGTCGATATCGTCAAACGCGTGGACGAATTCGTAGCCCCTCTCCCTAGCTATCCTCAGCGCCTCGCGCTCGGCATCGTCGTACACCTCGCCATGGAGCACCACCTCAGCCCCGTAGCCCTTAGTCGCCTCTATCTTCGAGATCGACGCGCTGCGGGGCATCACGATAACTGATCTGAGCCCAAATATACTTGCCGCGTAGGCAACTCCCTGGGCATGGTTACCCGCCGAGGCGGCAACCACCCCCTTGACCACGCCACGAAGCTTGGAGACCTTGTATAGCGCGCCGCGGACCTTGAACGCCCCGGTCTTCTGCATATTCTCGTACTTCAGGTAGAGCTCGCAGCCCACCATGCGTGAGAAGCTCGTGCTCTTATCAACAGGGGTCCTGTTTATGTACGGGGCTATTACCTCTCGGGCACGCCTACTCTCATCAAAAATCCGGTCTATGATACTACGTGGAGAAACCATGCCTACTGCGCCCATCGCTAGAGGGCTTCAGCTCGTTATTAAATTAACCTTCCCCTAGCCCTAGGTCTCCTCGATGAACACTATGTTCTCGGGCCTGAACCCGAACTCCTCTACCAGTATCTGCCTTATTCTATGTCTATGGTCCCCTTGTATCTCTATCCTACCATTCTTCACGGTACCCCCTGCCGCCAGCTTAGACTTAAGTCTCTTGGCTAGCTTCTTCAGGTCGAAGCTCCGAGAATCCAGGCCCTCTATAACGGTAACGATCTTGCCTATCTTCCGCCTCTCAACCTTTATCTTCACTACCTGTTCCTCCGTCTCCAGCTGTTCGCACAGCTCTGGGGGGAGACCACCACAGAGCGAGTCAATCCTCATTCTTGTGATGTCCCGCGATTCCTACTGTGCTGAGGCTTAAAAATTTTAAGGGTTGATGCAGGTGAGGCTTGGGGGTGGAGCGTCGTGGTAAGGTACCTATGCCTACGCTGCAAGCGGGAGTTCGACGCGTCACAGCTGGCCATAATGATGAGCGTTAGGTGCCCGTACTGCGGCTACAGGGTGATCATGAAGGCGCGTGGCGAGGGTATAAAAGTGGTTAAGGCTATCTAACCATCCAGCCTAGCGCCCTGCACCAATTCCTCAGAAGTGCTCGGTCCTTACCTCGTGGCGCTGGAGCTTCTGGAGCTCGTTCATATCGAGGATCCTTATGAGCTCCTTGTACCTGTTCCTGACCGTGACCTCTGTCACCCCTGCTGCAGCAGCGACCTCCTTCTGCGTACGCCTCTCATCGTTGAGGAGCGCAGCTATGTAGACCGCTGCGGCGGCGACACCCGCCGGGTCCTTGCCCGCTGTTATCCCTATGCGCTTCGCCTTCTCTATGATCTCTATAGCTGTCTTTATCGTGAAGCCGCTTAGCCCTAGTATACTGGCTATCCTCTGGGCGTAGTCCGCGGGATCTACCAGCGGCACCCTCAGGTCTAGCTCCCTAACCAGGAGCCTATAGCAGCGGGCGACCTCCTTTCTACCACAGCGGGTGTACTTAGCGATCTCGTCAAGCGTTCTCGGTATTCTAT
Source organism: Thermoprotei archaeon (assembly GCA_003661865.1). GTDB lineage: Archaea > Thermoproteota > Thermoprotei_A > Sulfolobales > Ignisphaeraceae > QMWT01. The sequence continues at coordinate 2,034 of QMWY01000099.1, read as the reverse complement.
GGAGCCTGCAGGCGGCGTAGAGTGCGGCGGCAACGACGCACTCGATCGCCCTGCCCCGCACAAGCTCCTTCTCAACAGCCTTGCGGTATATGATCGCCGCCTCCTCCCTTACGAGCCGCGGCAGCCCGAGCTGCTCAGCTATCCTCTCAAGCTCGTTTATAGCCTGGGCAAGGTTCCTATCTATGCTACTCTGTATCCTTGTCCGCGTCTGCCACTTCCTCATCCTTATAAGCTCCAGCCTCTTCTTGAGATCGAGCTTCTTACCCGTCGCATCGCGGTCGTGCCAGTCTATAACAGTCGATAGCCCGCTGTCGTGAAGAGTTGCGGTGAGCGGGGCTCCTGCCCTACTCCTACGCTCCTTCTCCTCAGCTGTGAACGCGCGCCACTCGGGCCCGCGGTCGATTACCCGCTCTGCGATCACCTCTCCTGTATCCGCGCAGATCCACTCCCCATGCTCCTCGTCGAAAACAATGTTGCCACTGGGGCAGCGCGATAGTATGTCCTCGGGCGATGGCTCCGAAGGTCTTATAACCATGCATACCACCCGAAAGCTTTTATTCCTTTTCTTAGGACCCTATATAAGTATTTCCCCAAAATGTTTATAACCTTTTCTCCGAGAGAGGCAAAACTGAGCTTTTTAAGCTGGTGAGGTGTGTTACTCAATGAAGCCGGGTCGTCTAGCGGTCAAGGATGCGGGGCTTTGGACGCGGCGGAGGAGCCCCCGTGACCGGGGTTCGAATCCCCGCCCGGCTACCAACCCCCTACTTCTCGTAGAAGCGGTAGAGCAGTGCCGCCAACTCCAGCACAAGGCGCGCCGCTAGGAACGCCGTCGCCTCGCCGCAGTCGCACGGTGGGCAGAGCTCTACTACATCGACAGCCCGTATGTTCACATCGGCCACCTTCTCAAGGATCCTCAGCAGCTGCATAGGGTGCAGGCCGAAGGGCTCTGGCGTTGTTACCCCGGGGGCGTATCCCGGGTCTACAACGTCCATATCTATCGATAGGTATACCTCATCATAGCCCTCCAGCCTCTTCACGACTCTATAGGCGGCCTCGCGAACCCCTACCCTATCGATGTCGAAGGACGTTATGTAGAATATGCCCTCGCGCCTCATGAACTCGAGCTCCTCCTGCGAAACAGCTCGTGTGCCTATGAGTAGCACGTTGTCCGCTCCCACCACTTCAGCAGCCCTCCGGGTCACCGTTGCGTGGCAGAGCCTCATGCCCAGGTAGGTATCCCTGAGGTCTGCATGGGCATCGAAGACTAGGAGTGCTACCCTTCTACCCCTCTCAGCCAGCGCCTTAACGCCGCTGAGCGTAACCGTATGCTCGCCTCCTAACATGAAAACGATCCTGTCCTTCCGGAACAGCCCCCTCATAACCTCCTCGATAGCCCTTAGACCCCCCTCGACATCGCCCTGGGCCAGCGCTACGTCCCCAGCATCGTGGAACCCGAAGTCCTCCACATCAACGTGGGCGAGGAACGAGTAGCTCTCAAGCGACTGGGAAACCTGCCTGATCTTGAGGGGGGCAAAGCGCGTCCCGGGCCTATAGCTGCTGGTCGTGTCTAGCGGAGCGCCGATAAGCGTGAATGGAGTCTCCTCAGGCCTTCGAGTGAAGCCAAGGAAGTAGGCGTGGCTTCTGCTGAGGTAGATCTCGAACGGCTCCATTACGCATTCACCGTTCCAGATGAACACACGTGGTTTAAAAAGGTGGGTTCGTGTTAGTAGTGAGAACTCTACAGGGAGAGTTAGGTGTCAACGGTTTGAACGGCGACGTGCTAGACCTTGCCATGAGGAGGGGGTTCCTCTGGCAGTCCTACGAGATCTACGGTGGTGTAGCGGGGTTCTACGACCTGGGGCCTCTCGGAACCCTGCTGTCGTACAGGATAATTGAGCTCTGGCGCAAGTACTTCATCAGGAGGCACCAGGACCTCGTGGTCGAGATCAGGACGCCCGTTATAACCCCCGCTGTGGTCTTCAGGGCTAGTGGTCATGAGGAGCACTTCACGGACTACGCTGTTCAGTGCAAGCG
>QMWY01000098.1 GCA_003661865.1 Thermoprotei archaeon | reverse complement strand
GCCTCCTTCAGTGCGGCGTCGATAGCCCCCCTGATGTTGCTGAGGATAAGGCTGGGGTCTAGGGACACGTCGCCTGGGCCCGTAACGCTGCTCCCGAGAACCCTGAGCTCCTCGTCGATCAGCACGGCGAATGTCTTGGTCTTACCCGTGTCGAGGGCTAGGAGCCTCAACGCGCAGCCCCCGCCACTATACGCAGAGCCTCGATATAATCCCGGTGCTCAAGGTTATAGCCTTGCAGGGCGTAGGGTAGGGCTGGAGGGGTGGCTTTTTGTCTCGAGGCGGTGTCGAGAGGGTTATCGAGGATGCGATCTCGCGGTGGGGCACCAGGTTCATAACCATTGCGGAGCTGCTAATAGTCGTTCTCCTAGCCGTTCTCATAGCGTTCACAATAGCGGTCTCGTTCTGGGACCTCAGCAAGGTCGTTGCCCAGGGCCCGACGGCCGAGTTCCAGTACCTAGTCAACGACATCCTGCTCCTAGTAGTGTTCGTCGAGCTGATGAGGAGCTTCATCGAGGCGTACAGGAGGGGTAGGGAGGTGATAATAGTCGCGATAGCCGAGGTGGCGGCCATAGTCGTGTTCAGGGAGGTGGTCGTGGCAGTGATAACGAGGAGCCCTATGGACGTCCTCGTGATAAGCGCTGCGTCCCTAGCAATGGCAGGGGTGCTGTGGATCGTGACGAAGAAGATCGTGGTCTAAGAAACCGCTGGTTCCCAGCCTCTCCATCTCGTCCAGCACGGGCTTCCCCCGCACTTCTGAGGAGGGGGTGTTGATCCATGGATTCCGCAGAGGCTATGGCGTAGCGGTTGGGTAGCGCGATGCGTAGGAACCTCTTGAGCCCACCTGCCCCAGCGCAGTGCTCCCACCGACCCCCATCACTTCTACGCGCCTCGCAACCCAGTTAACGAGGTTCAGGCCTCCTCATTGGGGTCCTGAAGCCCTGCGGCGCGGTAGGTTCTCGAAGCTATGTACAGGTTTCGCTAAGCGTACAGGGGTTGTTGTAGAGCCTAGCCCCACCCCTCGTACCCTCCTCAAAAAGCCTCTCGACGATGGTGCGCTACGGGGCGCGGGACACCATGTTCGATCAGCACCTCCTTCTCCCTCACCTCTAGAACTGCCCTGGACATGGATTGGCCCACTGTAGGATCAGGCCAAACAATGGTTAATAGAGGTTGGAATACCTACAAAAAGGGTTTGACCCGTTTATGTGAAGGGCAGCAGAGCTAGGTACGCTATTTCGGAGACCACCGTTGCTACGAAGAGCATGTAGGCTATTGAGAACAGGGTCCACTTCCAGCTCCTGGTCTCCTGGTAGATCATTGCTAGGGTTGCTAGGCACGGTACGTAGAGCATTAGGAAGAGGAGTAGCGCTAGGCCCTGCGCTGTGTTGAGCCCTAACGCCGCGAAGGCACTCTCCTCTGAGACCCCCGCCATGATCGCTATGGCTGAGACCAAGCCCTCCTTCGCAACGAACCCATTTATCAGCGCGAACCCCACCTTCCACGCCGAGTCTGGGCTTAGCCCGAAGAGCGGTGTTAGCACCGGGGCCAGCGCAGCGCCTAGGATCGCTGCGTAGCTATGCGCAACATCCTCAACCGGGCCCGTTGGTCCGTAGCTCAGCAGCGCCCAGGACACGATGCTCAGCCCGAAGATCACGATCCCCGCCTTCCTCAGGAAGTGCTTCGTCGTATCCCAGGTTATCCACCACACGACCTTGAGGTTGGGGCTGTGGAGCGGCGGAACCTCGATCAGCAGCTCCGGGGGTTCGCTAACCCTGAACACAACACGCCTTAGGAACAGCGACGATAGTAGGAACACCAGTAGGCCTACGACGTACACCGTGGTCAGCGCCGCTGCCCTACTCCCCGGATCGGCTAGGAACGCCGACACTGCGAATAGGGCCACCACCAGCCTCGCCTGGCAGGGTACGAAGGGTACCGAGAGCACCACCTCCATACGCTCCGCCGTATCTATAGCGACCCTAGACCCCAGGACCCCGGGGACGTTGCAGCCGAGCGATATGAACATGGGGTAGGCCGACTTCCCTGAGAGGCCGAAGCGGCTGAAGAACCCGTGGAGCGCCATCGCTATCCTAGGCCCCAGCCCCGAGTCCTCGACGGCGGCCATGAACGCCGCCACGATCATTATCAGGGGTAGGAACGACAGGACAGCACCGACACCTCCGATAACCCCATCGGCTAGGAGGCTTGCCAGGGCCGGGCTACCGGGCCCGAGCCATGCCCTAACACCCTCTGCGAGCCAGTCGAACAGCATCCCTAGGAGGCCGCTGAGGCTGTAGCTCTCGAGCGCCTCGGCAACCTCGGGCGCCCCGGCTAGGTCGGCTATTACGTTGAGCGGGAAACCCGTGTTCACTATGAAGGCCACTAGGAACACCGAGAATATGGTTGCGGCCGCCGCCAGGGGCCCGACGATGGGCTTCTCGAAGACCCTATCGATTACGCTGGGACCCGCCCTTACCTCAACCCTTACAACAACGTCCCTGAGGAGCTCGTCAGCGAACCTGTACCTGCTGCTCGCAGCAACCTCCTCAGGGCTCCTCCCCAGCGCCCTCCTAGCCTCTTCACGAAGCCCCCTGATCTTCTCGAGGACCTCGCCCCTACCCGTCCTCCTAACAACCTCCTCGAGCTCGGGATCACCCTCGAGGAGCCTTAGGGCCAGCCACCTGCTCGGGTACCTCCCAAGCTCCGGGATCCCTGAGACGAGCTTCTCGATCTCGGCTATGTAGGGCTCGAGCCCATCGTACTCTATCCTTAGGGTCGTGCCTCTCCCGCGCCTCCCCTCGGCCACATCTATGAGGGCATCGAGCATCTCGTCTATACCCGTGCCCTGTATAGCCGATGTGGCGATGACGGGGACCCCTAGCTTCGACTCGAGCTTATCGACGTGTATGTGGATCCCCATGCTGTGGGCCAGGTCAGACTTGGTGAGTGCCACAACAGCCCTGGGGACCAGTTCGAGTACCTGGAGCGCTAGGTAGATTGTGCGCTCGGGCGCCGTGGAGTCGACGAGCACTAGGACCGCGTGGGCCTCGCCGGAGAGGAGGTAGCTCCTAGCAACCTTCTCATCGATCGAGAGCGCGCTGAGCCCGTAGATCCCGGGTAGGTCTACGAAGCATATCCTCCTGCCCCTATGCACCCTCATACCGGTCTTCTTCTCAACAGTTGTGCCAGCCCAGTTGCTAACCCTTACACTTTGCCCCGTCAGGACGTTGAACAGGGTAGACTTACCCACGTTCGGCTGGCCCGCAACAGCTACGACGATGTCACAGCCCTCGACCTCCTTGCCCATACCCCATCCACCGGGTACTTTTAGACGCGTCTAAAAAGGTATAAGCTCTCCCCATATGGATACGTGCATACGCACGCATCGCCACGCCTACGCCATGGGTGGTACACCAAGGATTTTTCCCTAGTAGAGCATCAGGCCTTTTAGACTCCTCTAAAATTTATACAAAGGGGCCTTGAGGGAGGAGCTCAGCAGGAGTGTTGAGGACTACTTAGTAACTATATACAAGCTTGTTGAGGGGTGTGGAAGGGCGCGCACCACAGCCATAGCTAGGGAGCTGGGGGTTAAGCCCGCAACCGTCACCAAGGTCCTCTCTAGGCTTGCCGAGCGCGGGCTGGTTAGATGGGTCCGCTACAGGGGCTTTGAGCTCACCAAACGTGGGAGGGCTATCGCTGAGCGTGTTGTGTGGAGGCACAGGGTTGTTGAGGCGTGGCTCCACAGCTTCCTAGGCTACGGCGATTCGGATGCGCATAGGCTTGCGCACTACATGGAGCACCTGCCCGACGACCTGATAGAGAGGATCTACGAGAGGATCGGGAGGCCGTCGGTGTGCCCCCATGGAAACCCAATACCGGGTGCGCCCCCGAACCCCCTCGTAGCCCGTTCGAGGCCCCTGAGCAGCTTCGAGCCTGGGACCCTAGTCAAGCTAGTCAGGATCGCGGGCGAGGTCCTAGGGGTTCTCGAGTTCGTTGAGGAGAACGGGCTTGAGATAGGGCTCGAGATATGCATAGAGCAGCGGAGCAGGCGGAGGGTAAGGGCGAGGCTCACGTACACCGATAGGGTTGTGGAGGTACCCTACCCCTACACGGTTATGCTGAGGGGGGTGGCTTTGGGTAGGTGTGGAGGGAGGTGATGCGGGCAATGCTTAAAACCATTTAGATAACCCTAAAACAGCGGGTTTGGGCCGTGGCGCTGCCAGGGGTATCGAGGCTATCGATGATGCCGCCGGGCTCCCGTGTAGTCGTGGTGGACATAGCCGCGGGCCCCGGGCTCAGAAGCAGGCTTATGCAGATGGGCCTGGTGCCCGGGACCCTGGTGGAGGTCGTTAGGAACGGCCCAGGCCCAGTGCTCGTAAGGGTTCGGGGAGTTGTGGTGGCGCTGGGGAGGGGGGTCGCTGACAAGATCGTTGTGAGGCCTGCCTAGCCCTGACGGGGCTTGGTAGGTCCGGAGCCCTAGCGCTCCTCTGGATCCTCTACACCTCGTACTACCTATGCAGGATGCACCTCCCCGTAGCCCTTCCATGGATAGCCCGTGACCTCGGGGCGGGGTACGGCGGGCTCGGCATCGCGGTCGCCCTCTTCTACACCGCCTACTCCATAGGCCTCGTGATCAACGGGGTCCTCGGCACCTGGGCCCCTCCATGGCTGCTCATGGCCGTTGGGGGCGTGGGCTCGGCATCGCTGTCCATAGCCTTGAGCTCCGTTGACGACCCCGTGCTCTTCACGGTGCTGTGGGGGGTCAACGGCTACCTCCAGTCCTTTGCCTGGCCCTCCCTAGTCAAAACAGCCTCCTACATCCTAAGGGGGAGGGGTGCTGAGAAGGGCTACGCCTACCTAAGCACTAGCTGGTCCCTCGGCCACGCCCTGGTCTGGCTGCTGAGTATGTGGCTCGTAAGCTCCGCTGGGTGGAGGACCTGCTTCGTCATCAACGGCGCGATCCTGGCCGCAGCGGCCTCGTCGATCCCCCCTCTGCTAAGGGGTCTCGAGGTGGGCGCCGTGGATGGTCGTGGTGCCGCGCCCCGCGTTAGGGAAGCAGCCCTGCTAGCCCTCTACACAGCCCTCGTCTCCGCCATGCACAGCGCCTCCTACGGCGCTAGGCACCTGCTGATAACCTACCTCCCGAGCTACCTAGAGGAGGCGCGGGGGTCCATGGCCCCCTCGCTGCTCCTCCCCCTCGCGGGCTCAGTAGGCATGGTTCTGCTAGCCCCGCTCTTCACCCGCGTAGGCAGGGAGAGGGGGCCGTGGGTATCGGCGGGGCTCCTCCTAGCAGCAGCCCTTCTGCTATGGCTCTTCCCCCAGGCCTACGCCGTCAACGCGTTCGCGGGGCTGCTGCTACTGGCAGTCCTAAGCGCCGTTATCTACGGGAACGAAGCCCAGCTGACGACCTCGATACCCGTTGCGGCATCCGGCACGAGGCTCTCATCGCTTGTTGCGGGGGTTGTAGATGCCTCGGGCTCCCTAGG
>QMWY01000097.1 GCA_003661865.1 Thermoprotei archaeon | reverse complement strand
GGAGTTCCTAGAAGAGTTCCTCCGCAGGGTACCCGACGCCGATCCAGAGAGGCTTGGCGTTACCGGGATAAGCTACGGGGGCTTCATGACCAACTGGATCATAACCCATACCGATAGGTTCAGAGCAGCTGTCACCCAGAGAAGCATAAGTGACTGGATATCGATGTTCGGAACCACTGACATAGGCTACTACTTCGTCCCCGACCAGATATGCTGCACGCCTTGGGAGAAGACCGAGGTCTGCCTAGAGAAGTCGCCGATCATGCATATAGGGAACGCAAAGACGCCCACGCTCATCATACACTCGATGGAGGACTACAGGTGCTGGCTCGACCAGGCCCTAGCGCTATTCACAGCACTCAAGGTGAGTGGTGTTGAGACGCGCCTGGTGATGTTCCCGAAGGAGAACCACGACCTAAGCAGGAGCGGCAAGCCTAAGCACAGGATCGAGAGGCTCAAGGAGATAGTGTCGTGGTTTGAGAAGCACCTAAAGGCTAAGAAGGAGGAGCAGCAGAAGGAATAGACACGTACACTCCTTTTTAATTATCTACCTACTCTCGCCTTAAGGGTGGGCTCTCTACTTAATACCTATGGTGCTTACTCGTGATCGAAGACTGTGCGGAACTCAATACCCGATAGCCATGAGGCTCCTCCGAGGAGCGGTGTATCGCACCGGGGGTGTGGTGATGGAGGAGGCGGCGGAGTTGGCAACGCTTGCCCGAAGGCTCAGGGCGTACCGCGAGCTGCTTCAAGGGGCGTACGCCTTCTTCTCCTTTGGAATGGTCATCGCTGGGGCCTTCCTAGTAGCGGCAGCGTCGGCTACGCTGCTCAGCTTGAGGGGCCCTGCCCTTGCACTGCTCTACGTAGTGAGCATCGGGGGTAGCGCTGCGGCTGCCTCGATAGTTATGGGCAGGGTCTTTGGAGACGGGGTCCTGAGCGGGCGCGATGCGGCTATAGGGGCTGGTGTATTCGCCTCGTTCTACGCCCTTATCTACGCCCTCTCGATCACAAGCCCCCACCTAGCGTCCCTAGCACCAGTCGCCTGGTTCCCCGGGCTAGGCCTATACTTTGTAGTACTATACGCCTTGGAGCTTAGGCGCGGCGATCCGGGCGCGGCTGTCATGCGCAACACCGGGCTCGCGATCCTTGGGCTGAGCCCTCCCGTACTCATAGCATCGTTCAGGAGCCCAGGGGCAGCAGCGGCTCTGGCGCTCGGGCTAGTGCTGCTGATATACCACTGCGTAGGTACATACCTAATGTACAGGGCTAACAGAATGTTTGAGTGAGGGATGCGCTAGGACTATGGAGGGTCTCCAGGAGATAAAGCAGCTGGACCCGCTGCTCATGAACCCCAAGAAGCTTATGATAGTAGCCCTTCTATACGCCCTGGGCCCCCGCACGATGAAGCAGCTCGTGAACTCCCTAGGGCTTACGTGGGGGGCTGAAACCTTTATTAGGGTAGTTTAGGGTCTTTTGGTTTCGGAGAAGGTCTGATGGGTAGCGAGAGTCCAGAGAGGTTGCTAAAGCCTAGAGTTCTGTGGGATTGTCGGCATTAGCTACCAGACGTTCAAGAAATGGGTACGAGAAGGTAGGGTGCGTGTTGTTAGGCTCCAGAGCGGGAGGTTACGTGTCCCCATTAGCGAGGTTGAACGGATTCTTAGCAAAAAGACAGGGATAGGTGAAATTCGCGCTGTTATTTATGCTCGTGTTAGCTCAAGCGACCAGAAGAGCGACCTTGAGAGACAGGTACAGTACCTTACGCAATACTGTTCTGCTAAAGGTTATAGGATCATAGACATTCTCAGTGATGTTGTTAGTGGGCTCAAGACCAACCGTAGAGGTTTGCTGAAGCTCTTCAACTACGTAGTAAATAAGCATGTAGACGTTGTCGAGGTAACCTACAAGGATAGGCTTACTAGGTTTGGATTCGAGTACCTAGATTATTTCTTCAGACGATTTGGTGTAAGGATAGAGGTTGTCTATGGTGAGGAGCCCAAGGATGCCTACCAAGAGCTAGTTGAGGACCTGATAGCGATTATAACAAGCTTTGCTGGCAAGCTCTATGGTATGAGGAGCCATAAGAAGAGGAAACTGGTAGAGGGTTTCAAAAAGCTCCTAGAGGAGGTTGAGAAGAATGGCTAAGGTGTCGAGGACGGTTATCGTACCTAGCATAGTGTTGACCAAGAAGAAGTACGAGGTTCTTAGAGAGCTTGAGGAGATGTACAAACAGATGGTGATGGAGCTTGTAGAATACGGGTTCAGGCACAACATTAAGTCGTTTACTGGGCTCAAGAAGCGTATGTATCGCATGCTTAGTGATAGATATCCTCAGTTACCGTCACACTATGTTCATACTGCTTGTCAGGATGTTGCCACGCGCATCAAGAGCTTTATGGAGCTAAAGAAGCGTGGTAGAGCCTTCACCGAGAAACCCGCCGTGAGGAAAGTCTCTATCTGGCTGGATGACCACCTTTGGAAACCTCTCGGCTATACAGCGATTAAGGTAGCAACTCACAGAGGATGGGTTGTGATAGAGCTTCAACCACACAAGCTTTACTGGAGATATGTTAACTCTGACTGGAGGTTGAGGGCGCAACCGAAGCTGAAGTTAGACCATAGGGAGAGGAGGGTCTACGTATACTTCGTCTTCGAGAAAGATGTTGAGGAGTACAATCCTAAAGGGTGGATAGCCGTAGATGTTAACGAGAATAATGTGACTGTCCTTGTAGACGGTAAAGCCTACAAGCTAGTTACCATGCTGAGGAGGACTATAGAGCGGTACTACGAGCATAAGAGGAGGCTCCAGGAGAAGCTGACCATACAACTCAATGGCAAGAAGTATCCATTGTTCACACTTTGGAGGAAGAAGATGTCACGTCTTAGGGAGTGTGTTAGGAAGACTGATTGGAGGAGGAAGATAGCTGTAGCCATAGTGAAGACTGCTAAGAGACTAGGCTACGGCATTATCGTTGAGAAGCTACCTAAACGTGTAGCTGAGAAGATGATTAACAATGTTAGGAACTCCGAGCTTAGGCACCGCATCTACCAGGCGGCATTCAGAGGCATGGTTAAGACCATCAAAGAGACCGCCGAGAAGCATGGAGTCCCCATTGTTGAAGTTAATCCCAAATACACCTCCCAGACTTGCCCTGTCTGTGGTTATCGCCCGATGACCCGCCATGCGGGGAGGATTCTCTCCTGCCTAAGATGCGGCTTCGTGCACGACCGAGACGTGGTAGCTTGTATGAACCTTCTCAAACGTCTCGTGGATGACCGCCCCGTGCCGTTGGAGGTGTTAAGGTATGGATGATACTATTGTAGCTTATCTAGTTGGGTGTATTTTTGGAGACTTAAACCTAAAGAAATGGAGAGGGGGTAAAGGAAGAGTAACATGTATAGAATTGAATACGAGAACGACTCGGCTTGATACACTAGAGTGGCTTCTCTCCGTACTTACCAAAATAAACAGAGTTAGGGTATACTACTGTAGAACAGATAATTCGATTAGAGTTCAGGTATATCTACCGAAAGAATGGGCTACTAGAGTTAATGACATTAGAAAATTCGAAATACCGCACTTCGTTGTCAATGGTAGTAAGGAAGTAGTGAGTTCATTCATAGCGGGCTTGTTCGATAGTGATGGTACTATACAAATTTACAAGAAAACCGATGCTCCAACTTCTATTGTCAATATTCGCATTGTCTCTACAAGAAAAGAGTTTCTACAGAATTTACGTGAGCTGATGCTATCAAAACTAAATATAGAAACAAACATAGAAGGAGAAAGAACTTCTACTATGTTCATAGGCAAACCTTCATATAGACTAAAAGTGTTAGGAGGACATGAAGGTTGGCTAACATTTGCTTCATACGTTTATCCGTACTCATATCATCCAATTAAGAAGCGTAGGCTTGGACTTGCGTTGAAACTTGCACAAAACGACTGGAGGTTTGATACAATAAGAGAGGAGTATGAGGAAACAAAGAGAGCTATACTTTCATCAAGAAAGTTATCGATTGAGAAGGTAGGTCAAATAGTGAAGCGATACTCAGACAAAGTACTGTTTAAAATTATTGGAGGCTGATGAACCCACGCCTAGAGGTAGCTGTGCTACCGATGAGGGTGTGGGCTGAGGCAGACCCGCTAGAGGCGACCATAAAAGAACCTAAACTAATAGGGATGACCCTCTAGCGGGAAACGGATCTAGACAGTAATATCCGTAGGCTCCGCGAGCACGGGATTGTGGAGGTTAGGAAGGTGCCTATGCGTCGGGGGCCGAGGACGCTTGTCCATCTAACAAGCTATGGCGAGCGGAGGTTCGAGGAGTTTTCCAGGGTTCTCGAAAAGGTTGTTGAGAAGATGCGTGGGCTAAGGGAAGGTAGATGACGATAGTAGGCTCCTGAGGACGTCGCGTATGCTTATGATGCCTACTGGCCTGCCCTCGCTATCAACCACGGGCATGTGCCTTATCCAGCGCTCTACCATCTTGGAGCCGGCTAGCGCTATGGGCTCATCGCCGTGGGCTACGATAAGGTCCCTACTCATCACCTTATCCAGCCTCGTGTCTAGGGGTACCCCCTCCGCCACCACCTTAACGAGGTCGCGCTCCGTGAAGATCCCTACGAGCCTACCCTCGCGGCTCACTACAAGCACGCTTCCAACGTTGTTCTCGTACATCTTCCTAACAGCATCTATTACCCTCTCACCAGGTGTCGCCGTAACGAGCTTGTCGTGCCTCATAACGTCCTTGACTGAGGACACGGCGCCTTTCACCGCTAGGAACTCGTATCCTTAGGTAAAATCTTTTTGCTGAGTACCCTAAGTACACCAAGTGTTACAGCAACACCTACCCCTCTAGGTATATGACGGCGGGCCTCCACCCATCAACGAGTACGAGGACCAGTTTACCACGTCCGGAGCTGTCCCTGCACACGACCCTTAGCCAGCCCTGCCCACCCTCATCAATGCTTACGTCTCTTAGCAGAGGCTCGGCGTCTCCGCCTATACGCCCATTCTCTGAAAGCCTCTTGCACGCTTCCCTAGCAGTTCTCAGCACGAGCCCGCTGTACCTCCTCAGCATACAGGCGCCCCACCACAAGTTACCTCCTCTGCTGGGAGGGGTTAGTACTCTGATCACGGGGCATGCGTTAACGCCTATAACTATAGCTAAGTTATAGGTATGGGGAAGGTGGGATCTTGGAGAGGATAGACCCCATAGAATCCCTCCGCTACATCCCGCACCCCCTCGTCGTGGTTACGGCAGGGCTCCACGACGACCCCAGGCAACGCAGCGCCATGACTGCCGCCTGGGTGACGAGGGTCTCGTGGGACCCCCCACTCGTTGCGGTATCCTTCGGCTTTACCCGGTTCACACTTGAGCTTGTGAGGAGGTTCCACGAGTTCGCGATAAACGTGGTTGATGAGAGGTTGCTGAAGCCCGCCCTCGAGCTCTTCGGAAAGCTGTCGGGCCGGGACGTCGACAAGTTCAAGATCGCTGGCGTGAGGTTTGGAAGAGGG
>QMWY01000096.1 GCA_003661865.1 Thermoprotei archaeon | reverse complement strand
GCCCTTCACCGGGTGCCTATGGTAGTAGATCGCCGGGTTGAGCCTCATCTCCTCGGCGACGAACTTCGGCACGGTCGTGCTCCCCGTGTATATAGACATGTCGCCTGGCTTGAGGGCCCCGCTGGCGAGGGCAGCAGCGTTCCCGTCAGTCATCCCGTGGTGCAGCCTAGCTCCCCGCAGCCCCAGCTCTTCTGCAAGTCTGCTCTCCGCATCACCGGCGTAGTCACCGCACTCGACTATCCTAGGCATCTTCTCCAGCGGCAGCCCCAGCTCCTCATACAGGGGTTCGAACCACCGCGGTGTGGACAGCGTTATGTCTGCCCCGAACTTGAGGGCGTTGCTGTAGTCCACGGCCACGTCCCTCCACTCAGAGCCCTCAGGGACCATCAACCTGTAGAGGAGCCAGGTAGCGGGTGGCACTATCCACCTCGCCTTCTCGAGGATCCCGGGGTTCACCCCAGCTATCCTGAGGAGCTTGGGGTGCGGAGACCCCGGGGTTATGGAGATGCCCTTCTCCGCCAGCTTTCTTACCGAGGGGAGCCCCTTGATCTTCTCGTACTCGTCGACGGCCTTCTCGTAGTACATGACCGGTGGGTGGAGGGGCTGCCCGAACCTATCCACGATCACGAAGCTGCCCGAGGTGCTGTCTACAGACACGATCTTGTCTCCGCTCCAGCTCTTCAGAAGGTCTACGGGGGTGGCTCTCCTCAGCGCCTCCAGCCACTCACCCGTATCCTGCCTAGTGATGGGGGCGCTGCCGCTCTTCATGAGTTTGCCGTCGGAGCCGTACACCTCCACCTTAACGCTGCTCGTCCCGAGGTCTATGCCCACGAGAAGCACATCAGCCATCTAAGAACACCCGGCTAGACACCGCCCGTCTTCTCCAGGATGCTGAGGAAGGTGTTGTAGGCATCCTCGTGCTTCGCAGTGTGTTTGGGCTCGAATCTCCTTAGCTCGAACGAGTTCTTCACGTACTCTCTCAGCTCGCTCAGAGACTTTATGAAGCCTAGACCCGCTGCCTGTAGCAGTACGTTGCCTATGGAGGTGGCCTCCTCGGGTCCAGCCACCACCTCGCGGTTCGTGAAGTCCGCCACGAGCTGGTTGTGAAGCCAGTTCCTGGACCCTCCTCCGAAGATGTTGATCTTCCTTATCCTCCTCCCCGTGAGATCCTCGGCCTGCTCCACGACCAGTCTGTACTTGAGGGCTAGGCTCTCGAGAACAACCCTCACTAGCTCCCCCACAGTCTTGGGCTTCCTCTGCCCTGTCTCCTCTAGGAACTTCATAATCTCGTCGATCATGTTTATGGGGGCTATGAACCTCGGGTTGTCCGGGTCTATGAACGCTATGAAGCCCTCGGCCTCCGCAGCCATCTTCGTCAGCTGCTCGTAACTGTACTCCTCACCTCTCTGCGCGAGGATCCTCCTGATCTCCTGTATGAACCACATACCCTGTATATTCCTCAGGAATGTTATTGTGTTGAACGCCCCTCCCTCATTCGTGAAGTTGTACTCCATCGCCTTCCCGTTGATCAGCGGCCCCCCGAGCTCTACACCTACGAGGCTCCACGTTCCGCAGCTGACGTAGGCAGAGTCGCTCTCTATAGGCGCTGCCGCTATTGCGGAGGCCGTGTCGTGGGTTGCCGGCGCCACGACCTCTATATCTTTCGAGATCCCCAGCTCCTCGGCAAGAACCCTCCTGATCTTCCCCAGCTTGGTGGCGGGCTCGATTATCTTGGGAAATATTTTTGTGGGCACGCCGATCTCCTCGAGGAGGTCGAGGCACCAGGTCTTGGTCCGGGGATCCACGAACTGGGTTGTGGAGGCCTCGGTGAACTCACAGGCCATAGCACCCGAAAGCCAGTAGTTGAAGAGGTCGGGTATCATCAGGAATGTTCTGGCTGCCTGCAGCTGGGACGAGCCCGCCATGACCATGGCGTAGAGCTGGTAGAGGGTGTTTATAGGCGTGAATTGTATCCCCGTCCTCTCGTAGATCTTCTCACGCGGCACCTTCTTCAACAGCTCCTTCATAGCCACCTGGTTCCTCGGATCGCGGTAGCTGTGGGGATTTCCAAGAAGCTCACCGTTGTTGTCGAGGAGAACGAAGTCCACCCCCCAGGTATCGACACCTATAGACGCTAGCTTGTTGCCGTACCTGCGGTAAGCCCTCAGGATACCCTCCTTAACCTCGCTCCAGATCCTGAGAACATCCCAGTACAGATGCTCGCCGACCCTCACGGGGCCATTGGGAAACCTGTAGAGCTCCTCGACCTGAACCTTCTTCTCATCGAGGTTAATGGTTCCGATCATGGCCCTGCCGCTGCTCGCACCAAGATCAAACGCGAGGACTATGAGCTGCGACAAGCTCTACACCCCAGGATTCCTCGGTTCAGCGTAAGATTCCCGATACGAAGAAATATAGTATTCTACTCCATCCCTATTCTGAAGAACCCGCAGAAATTTCTTGCAGAGGACCCCATGTTAAGCTACGGAGCGGGTTTAAGGCGGCGAGGAACCGTATTGAGAAAGTATTGCAAAACTATGAGCTGTGGGGTCAATCGATTCTCTCAGCCCAGCTCTGGGTACAGCTTCTTGGCTAGCTCGAGGATCCCGAGCTCCTGGAACACCTCCTTCTTCGGCACTCCATCCTCGTCCCATCCCATAAACTCGTAGTACTCTTTCAGCATGGGCTCTAGCTCGACCACCTGCCCCTTGGCACCCCCCTCCTTCAGCGGTTCTTTGAGGAATCTCTCGGGTAGCGTATCGTCCTTCCTCCTAACACCGTTGGCTACGTTGAACACCCTCTTCAGCGTGAAGATCCTTTTACCCACCTGCAGAAGCTGCTGCACGTTCCTCCTCCTCCCCGTGACCATGGAGTAGAGCCCTGCTAAGTGCGCAGGGGGGATGTCTATGAACTTGCATATCACCATGGACTCCACAACCTCGTGCCACAACTGCATCGTCGCGACGATCCTCCCCTTCCCCTTGTAGTCGAACCTATCGGGCCTCTCGTAGATTCTGAGGTCGTGAACCCTCTGCCCCTGCTCAATCCTGAACACGAGCCCCTGCAGATGGCACGCACCGCGGTTTGAGGTTGCGTACTGGAGCCCCATACCCTTGAAGGCGCGTGGATCGTGCATAGGCATCTCAAGCCCCTTGACATGCATACAGTACCTCTCCGTCCCCCTGCCGATTACCTGGGAAGCCCTCATGCAGCCCTCGCCCAGGAGCTTGCCAAACCCCTCCCTCTTCCCTATCATCTCTATGAGTTTGAGCGCTAGGTCAGGGTCGCCCCACCTGAGCTCGAGTCCGCCGGTATCCTCCTTCGTTATGAGCCCGCGCTCGAAGCACTCGATGGCCCAGGCAATGGTGACGCCCGCCGATATCGTGTCCATGCCGTAGAGGTTGCAGAGGTGGTTCGCCTTCTCTATGTAGAACGGGTCGTCTATCATGAGTAGGGAGCCGAGGGCTGCTATGGTCTCGTACTCCGGTGCTCTGCCCTTAGCACCCCCGGCCTCGGCGTACTTCCAGCAGTGTATGGGGCAGGCCCAGCACGCCCTGTGCTCCTTGACTATCCCCAGCTCCTTGAACCTCTTGGCGGTGATGTTCTTGATCCCGTCCCACTCTCCTAGACTGAAGTTCTTTATAGGCATGTCTCCGTACTCGTAGAACTCCTCTATCTCGCCTGGGGTTCCGTAAACTGCGTGGATCTGTGTGGTGGGGTAGGACAGTACCAGGGGCAGGATCCTCTTGAGGACGCTCCTAACTCTCTTAGCATCCTTGATCTTTATCTGGCCGCTCCCCTTCACGGCTATGGCCTTCAGGTTCTTCGACCCCATCACCGCGCCCATACCGGTTCTGCCCGCCACCCGGGGCCCGTCCGGCGTTATGTCGTTAGCTATCGCAGCGTACCTGACCAGCTTCTCGCCCGCAGGCCCTATCGCCGCCACCCTGACATCCTTGCCCAGCTCCTCCTTGATCTTCAGCTCGGTCTCCGGGAGAGTTAACCCCAAGAGCTTAGACGCGTCTCTAATCTCCACCTCCCCGTCGTGGATCCAGAGATAGACCGGGTTGCTGGCCCTACCCTTCACCACGATGCCGTCGAACCCCGCCTTCTTCAGCTCGACAGCCCAGAAGCCCGAAGCGTGTGCTTCACCCCACCCCAGGGTAAGGGGGGATTTAGCTGCCACCACGTAGCGCCCGGTGCAGGGCACGATCGTGCCGGTGAGGGGCCCCGTCATGAACACCAGGACGTTGTCGGGGCTGAAGGGGTCTACACGAGGATCCATCTCCTCGGCTATGATCTTGGTGGCGAGGACTATGCCCCCCACGAACATATCGACATCCTTCTCGTCAAGCTCCCGCACCTCGAACTTCTCGTGGGTTAGGTCGACGTAGAGGATCCGGCCGATGTACCCGAACCACTCCGGCATGAGCTCCACACCTACTGGATCTTGTACAGCTTCATGTAGAGCTCCACATCGCGCTCGGGTATCGTCGGAGGCTCCTTGCCCAGGGATAGAGCAACGTACTGCGCTATCGCCACCTCCTCCAGGGTCTCGGCCACAGCCTCAGCTTCAACGAGGTTCGCGCCCATTGCCACAATACCGTGGTTCTGCAGTATGAGGGCACGGGCGCCCGTAGCGGCGTACTTCTCAATGAGCTTGGCGAGCTCGTCCGTCCCGGGGAAGGCAAAGGGGACAACCTCAACCCTTCTCAGCACCATCACAGCCTCGACGGAGATGGGCTTCAGAGTGTATCCTGCCAGCGCGAGACCTAGAGTGAAGGGGTTGTGCGCGTGAACCACCGCATTAACGTCAGGCCTCACCTTGTATATCGCTGCATGCATAGGCCACTCAATCGAAGGCCTCAGGAATCCGTCGACCACATTCCCCTCAAGATCGAGCTTCACCAGGTCATCCGGCTCCACAGCTCCTTTGAACACCCCACTGGGCGTGATCCAGAACTCCTTAGATCCGGGGACCCTCGCACTCACATTCCCGCCGAGCGCCGAGACAAGGCCGCGCTGGTACAGCGCCTTCATCACGCGGCATATCTCCTCCTTAAGCTCCTCCTCGGAGACTAGCTCGAAGCCTTCCTCCGCCACAGGCTCTTCACCGTGGGTGATCCAGGTGCCTACACCTATATAGCCTTCCCTCCGCACCATGCTAAGGAATTGCCAGGGCCACGTAGTCGATGTATCTCCTAGGCCTGCTCTGCACGATCTTCTTCATGAAGTACCTCTCCACGATCTCACGCAGCTGGAGGAAGAGCTCCACGAGTTCTGGTGTGAAGGGTGCGTGTTCAAGCATGCTCGCTATCCTAACGTCGACACCCCCACCACCACCGCGTTTCAGCATGAGCTTTACGAAGCTCAGCTTTATCCCCGAGAACCCCGAGAAGAGGCGCTGTAGACGTGTTAGCAGGGCCGAGTTTATAGCCCCCACCACGTGACGCGAGAACATCTCTCCGCGGAAACTCCTAGGCTCTATACTAACTCTGATCCCGCGCCTCAACAGAGG
>QMWY01000095.1 GCA_003661865.1 Thermoprotei archaeon | reverse complement strand
TTCTCCAAGGCATTTGCCCTCGCAGGTGCTAGGGTAGGGTACCTAGCCTCCTCTAAGGAGCTTGTCAGGGAGATCGATAAGCACAGGCCGTACTATGACGTTCCCATACCCTCAATGGCAGCGGCGCTAGGGGCTCTTCAGGACCTGGACTACATGAAGAAGATTGTTGGCGAGGTGAAGAAGCTGCGTGAAGAGCTGAGGAGGGGGGTCGAGAAGCTCGGGCTACGAGTTCTGCCCAGCGAAACAAACTTCCTCTTCATAGAGCTCCCGGTTAAGGGTGAGATCGTTGCTAAGGAGCTAAAGAAGCGGGGTATTCTTACTAAGTACTTCCGCAGACCCGAGATCGAGAGGTTCCTAAGGGTATCGGTTGCGCTGAGGGAAGAAAACAAGGTCTTCTTGGAGAACCTGCGCGATGTGCTTGAGATGATCAGGAGCAGAGGTACTGCGCTTTAAAGGGTGGTTCCGTTGGAGCGGCTAGTATTTGACGCAGATACATCCATACTCGACCGAAAGGTCATAGCGGTTATAGGGTATGGGAACCAGGGGAGGGCGCAGGCACGCGCCTTAAGGAGGTTCACCCGAGCGCGCGTGATTATCGGCAACATAAGGGACTATGCGTGGGAGCGCGCGGTTAGAGACGGGTTCGAGGTCTTCAGTATTCGTGAGGCTGCCGAGCAGGCTGATATCGTAGCGGTTCTGATACCCGATGAGGTCGCGCCCCAGGTGTTCAGCAGGGAGATAGCCCCCGCGATCGAGGGCAAGGAGCTCGTGGTTGTGGACTTCGCCAGTGGGTACAACGTGGCGTTCGGCTTCATAGAGCCGCCCCCGAACGCGGACGTGGTCATGGTGGCTCCTAGGATGATAGGGGCAGGTATAGAGGAGCTTGTGTCGCAGGGCCGCGGCTACCCCGTGCTGATAGGGGTTGCCCAGGACGCCTCGGGTAGGGCCTGGGACTACGCCAAGGCCCTTGCCAAGGGGATAGGGGCTCTGCAGCCCGGCGGGGTAGCGGTGGTGTCGAGCTTCGAGGAGGAGGCGCTCCTAGACCTATTCACCGAGCAGTTCGTCGCACCCCACATAATAGCCGTTGTGATGACGGCTTTCGAGGTGCTGACCAAGGAGTTCGGGGTATCGCCCGAGGCCGCCATACTCGAGCTCTACGCATCCAGTGAGTGGTCCAGGATCTTCAGGGATATGGCGGAGATGGGCTTCTTCGAGCAGCTCAAGCTGCACTCCACAACCAGTCAGTACGGCCAGCTAACAAGGGCTGCTAAGCTGCTGAGCGATGAGGGGCTCAGGCGTAGGGCGCGGGAGGCGGCGAGGTACATAGCCGAGGGGTGGTTTGCACGTGAATGGATGCTCGAGAGGGCGTCGGGGTACCCCGTGTTCAAGAGCCTGTGGAGGAGGTTTAGGAGGAGCGATCTGGCGAGGGCTGAGGAGAGGCTCTTCAGGGCTCTAAAGAGGAGGTAGCGCATATATACCCGGGTAAACAGATCTTTACTCGTGAAAAGTTTGGTTAACAAGAGGTACGTACTTCTCTCCGTAGCAGCGCTGATCGCAGCGGTGCTGGTAGCGGGTGTCGTGTTCATGCACGCAGGCGCCCTGAATACGCCTCCTCCACCCCCCACGATCGAGGACGTCATAGGGATCGTGGTGTGGCTGATAATAGCCGTGGTCGTGGTGATGATAGCGATCTACGTTGCTAAACACGTGATCCCCACCCCCTCAACAGCCCAGAGCACGACCCGCTCTAGCGAGGTCGAGGAGGTTATGAGAGAGCTGCTCCAGGAGATAAGGCTTCTGAGGAGGGAGATAGAGGAGCTTAGGAAAGGAGCTGCGCGAGTAGAGCCCCCCAGCCCCGGGGCAGGACCAAGGGTTTTCCCTATTCTACCGCCCGAGCCGGTGCTACTCGCCTTATCAGCGGTGGGTACGCGGTGCCTGAGGGGGATGTGTGGGAGAGGCTCGCTGAGATCCTCAGCGCGCTAGCCCACCCAACAAGGCTCAAGATACTGGCGCTCTGCTCAGAGAAGGAGCGTAGCAGTCGAGAGCTCCGCGAGGCGCTGGGGATCTCGAAACCGCTGCTCCTAGCCCACCTGAGGGTGCTGATGAGGGCGGGGCTCATAGAGTACAGGGCGGAGCTGGATGAGCAGAGGTTCGTGGTCAGGAAGATGTACAGGGCCAAGAGCTTCAGGATATGCATATCGCCCCAGGAGCTCAGGAGGCTCCTCGATGAGCACGGCACCGTATAACCCCTTCCCCGGCAAGAAGGGGTGCGGGCTCCTTATGCACCTGCTGAGCACATGGGTTAAGCACCCCGGGATCCGAGGAGCGGACCTATGCATAGTGTCCGAGTGCCTGCAGAGCGTAAACCCCAAGCTCTTTGAGGAGCTCACCCATGGCTGCGTAACCCTCCTGGCATGCCCGGAGAAGGAGGGAGGGCTCCACTACGGGAAGCTCGCAATGATCCTGAGGACTGCTAAGCCCCGCTCCCTCAAGGTCGTGACTATCGATGGGAGCCCGCACTGCATACAGCTCCACACCGCTGCGAACGCTGCGGAGCTACTACTGGGGCGCCCCATACCTAAGAAGCACGTGGTTGTGGTCGACGGTGTTGAGCCCGTCGAGGTGGACCCCATGGCTGTGCGCGTGTCTAGGTACCTAAGCGTGGTCGATAGGCTCTTCAGGGAGAGGAGGGAGGAGGTGCTGAGGGAGCTTGCTAAGCATAGCATCGAGGTCTCCGAAGAGCTTGCTAGGCGCCGGGGATCAGCGTAAATCCCAGCGAGGCGCGCCTCTCCACCGGGGCACGTCATGAGGTTTGAGGAGTCCACCTACCTAGATATAAAGAGGGCTGTTGAGGAAGGCTACGTCGCCGCGATCCCCCTGGGCAGCCTAGAGGTCCACGGACCCCACCTCCCCGTAGGCATAGACGGGATCGTCGCCCACAGAATAGCCCTAGAGGTTGCGAAGCGCGAGAAGGTAGTTGTGCTCCCACCCCTGTTCTACGCATACGTTCCCGAGAACAGGCACTTCCCGGGCACGGTTTCGCTAACCGCGCCCACGCTCCTAACCCTTCTAAGGGAGGTGTGCAGCGAGCTCGAGAGGATGGGGTTCAGGAAGATACTCATCATCAACGGGCACGGGGGGAACATAGCCCCGCTAAGGGTCTTTCTAAGGGAGTGGCTGTGGAGGGGCGGGTCATGCGTATACGCAGTCACCGCTCCGTGGAGCCTAGCGGCTGACGTGATCGAGAGGGTTAAGGAGAGCAGGGTTACCGGACATGCATGCGAGGCGGAGACCAGCATAGCCCTCTACGTCGTACCTGAGCTCGTGAGGACCGATAAGATACCACGGGGAGAAGCGGAGACGGGGCCCAGCAGCGTTGTCGAGGGCGCCGAAACCCCTGTGGACTGGGTCGCTTACGCGGTCCACGGCTTCGTAGGCGAGCCCTCCAAGGCGAGCCGCGAGAAGGGCGAGGCTATATTCAGCAGGATCGTTGAGAGGGTGGCCGAGATCGTGAGGCACATCAGGGAGGATAGGCTGTGCGAAGAAACCCTGTCTAGGTACCGCGGCTCCGCCCCCGCGGTGTGAGGGAGCGCGCAAGCTCCCTCAGCAGCACCCAGGCAGCTGCGTAGACCCCCCTCTGCTCAAGCTCCCTCGCCACCGCGCTCCAGTCCGTACGTGCAACCACTACGCTTAGGAGCACCCCAACCACCACCGTCGCGGCGATGGCCGGTACGTTCACCCCTCCGCCCTCCTGGGGTATTATGGCCGCCATGGCACTTCCGAAGAGTACCGCTAGCCCCGTGATTATCACCTTGCCTATGGCGACCCCTGCTAGGAATAGGGCCTTGCTGTACCCCGCGACCCCGAGGGGAACGTATATCACATCGTCGGGCAGGGGGGTTGCGGCGAATACGACCACGGCTATGAAGGCGCTCCTCCTGAAGAGCCTTGTGAAGAGCTCCAGGTTCCTCTTGGTCTCCTCCGACATGAAGTGCCTCGTAGAGCTCCCGACCATGTAGACGACGAGCTTCCCGAGGGCCGCGCCCAGCCCCCCTGTAACGGCTACGGTGAGCTTAGTCCACGGATCCCCTAGCCCGGCTCCGTAAGCCGCTATGAGCAGGAGGTAGGGCACGGTCATGTAGGGCACGGCGTTGCTCATGAAGGAGAGGGTGAAGGCCCACAGCCCCGGGTGCGTCTGGAAGGTCGATGCGGCCGCCTCTATCAGCTCGCCAAGCCCCAATACCACCAGCCATCCACAGCCTTCTACACCGTGTCGTTAACGACGCGAGGTTAAGAGCGTTGGGGAGCCCTAACATACTATATACCTCTCCCGCGCACCGTAGCGGGGCGGTAGCCGTGGCGAGGCACCTGATCTACCTCGTGCTCGACGGCGTAGCTGATAGCCTCAGGGATCAGCGCACAACACTCGAGGCTAGCAGGAAGCTGGGCCTGGATAGGATAGCTGCTGAGGGGGCCTGCGGCGCTATGTACACCATCGGCAGGGGGGTTGCCCCGGAGAGCGACTCAGCCGTGATCGCGCTCCTGGGCTACGATCCTGAGAAGGTGTATACGGGCCGCGGCCCCCTCGAAGCGCTGGGCGCGGGACTCAGTATTCGGGAGGGGTACGAGGTTGCGTTCCGTGCAAACTTCGCAACCATAGACCCGGGGACCCGCAGGATCATCGATAGGCGTGTGGGCAGGACCCTCAGCACCGAGGAGGCGAGGAGGCTTGCTGAGGCCCTCGTCGGTATGGACCTCGGGCTGTACGACGGCTACGCGCGGGTGAAGGCCGCGGTGGGGCATCGCGCTGTCGTCATCATAGGCAGCAGGAGCCACAGGCTCTCACCCGCCGTGGAGAACAGCGACCCGGCGTACGTGAGGCGCGGACTGATAAGCGTTGCTGCGCCCCGCGCCGAGCCGTACGTAAGGAGGGTCGAGCCCCTGGAACCCAGCGAGGAGGCGAGGATCACCGCGGAGCTCGCGAATGCGTTTACCGAGAAGGCGATCAGGATCCTCGAGGAGCACCCCGTGAATAGGGAGCGTAGGGCCCGCGGCCTCCTACCGGCAAACGCGATCCTCCTCAGGGACGCTGGCGGCTCCCTCCCCCGCGCCGAGCCCCTAGGGAGGAGGTATGGCGTGAGGTTCGCCCTAGTCGCCGAGATGCCCGTGGAGCTCGGTATAGGAAGGGCCTTCGGGGCCGATGTGCACCAAGTCCCCCCGCCCAGCGGCGATCCCGAGGAGGACTACGGGCTGAGGCTTGAGAAGACCCTAGAGCTCCTCAGGAGCTACGACGTGGTCTACGTACACCTGAAGGGCCCCGACGAGCCTGGGCACGACGGGGACTTCGAGCGCAAGAAGAGGAGCGTGGAGGACATCGATAGGTTCTTCGTGCTCCCCCTCCTAGATAGGCTCCCCAGCGATACGGCGATACTGGTCACGGCCGACCACGCAACGCCGCCGAGCGCAAGGACCCATACGGACGACCCCGTACCCGTGGCGCTGTGGGGCCCCGGAGTAGAGCCGGACGGGGTCTGCAGG
>QMWY01000094.1 GCA_003661865.1 Thermoprotei archaeon | reverse complement strand
GGGTTACAGAGCTTGCTGAGGACCTCGACGCCAAGCTCGTGATATTCAGCATGCGCGGCAATACCGCGCGCCTCGTATCGCTCCTGAGACCGCGGGTGAACTTCTACGTAGGGTCCCCATCGACTGAAACCCTTAGGAGGATCTCTATACTGTGGGGAGTCAACCCCCTACTTGTAGAGGCCAGCAGCTATGAAGAGGGTGTTTCGCGGACCTACGACCAGCTTAAGAGGGAGGGGCTTCTGAAGCTGGGCGAGCTCGTGGTGCTAACCTACGGTCTTAGGAGCGATGAGCAGGTGGTGAGGATTAAGAGGGTTGAGCCCTGAGGTGGGGAGATTGATAGGGCGCGTACCTGTCGGGATCCCCGTAAAGGGGCGTGTAGTATCTGTAGAGGTGCCACGCATTGGCTATAGGTGGCGCGGGTCTCTAGACGTCGAGATCGAGGGCGGTACAACAGTAACGCTGCTGATGAGTGGAGCTGTTGCTCAGTGGCTTAACGAGGGGGAGGAGGTTAGGCTGAGGATCCTTGAGGAGCCACGCGATGTGAAGGGAAGGCTCGTACTCCTGCCCCGGGACTACGTGCTCGAGCGCGTATGGGATGGAGAGGCTGTGGTGGTGTGGCCCCCATGGTCGCGTAGCGCGAGGCTTCAGCGCAGGAGTCCCTTAGGTGGGGAGGCTGTTTACGAGTATAGCATAGTGGCGCGCGAGGCGGAGACCGAGCAGGACTACATGGAGATCGTTGGGCTTGAGCAGTATCACTACGCTAGCAAGGAGGAGATAGTGGCCGTGTGGAGGTGCCCCATATGCGGCAGGTACTTCGAGTCGAATATACAGCCTACGTGCCCTGAGCACGGGGTTCCCGCACGGCTCCACGAGATCAGGGGGAGCCTGCCTTCATCCCGCTTCCTCATACTCGAGCTTGTCGATAGGAAGCCTTTCGAGCCCCGTGTGGTGGCGTACGTTAGGGTCGATACGCCGATACCCCTGATGAGCAGGCGCGTGGAGAAGAACGGCTCCGTAGAGATCGAGCGCGGTATTCGCGAAAAGGTGTTTCCAAGCGACTGGTTCCACCCTACCTTCTGGCCTGAGGCGTACTCGAAGAGGATCGCGATCATCAGGCGCTACCGTGAGCTAGCTAAGCTATACCGCTCCAGAAAGGTTGCGAGAAGCATCGTAGGCGACGAGATATCACGTGAGGCGCTTAGGAACGCTAATACCGCGGCTGCGAGGATCGCCAGGGTTGTTGTGCACCCCGACTACAGGGGCGATGGCATAGGGGTGCTAGCGGTTAAGATGGCGATCGAGTGGATCCGCGAGCGCAGAGTACCTGAGATGAAGAGGAGGAAGCACGTTGTTGAGACAATAGCTCAGATGGCGCGGTACAACCCGTTCTTCGAGAAGGCAGGGTTCCGCTACATGTGGGACACCGCCAGCGGGAGACCGGTGCTGATGTATCCCCTCACCCCTGAGGCGCGAGATAGGATAGAGAGGTTCTTGCGCGAGGACCCCTACGCCTCTAAGCATGGAGGAAGGCTCTACAAGAGCCGCTACGGAAGGGTTGAGCCCCTGGAATCCCCGATAAGGCTAGTATCGGTCAGCAAGATCTACAGCAGCGTCCTCGACATAACAAGGCTACCGCCTAAGCTTCAGGAAGTGCTGAGGGCGTTTGGTGTTGAGAGAAGGGTTGTTGAGAAGTACGTGCTACGCAGAGTCTCTATAGAGATCGAGCCCGGAGAGGTGGTAGTTGTAGTGGGGGCGTCGGGCGCGGGCAAGACAACACTGCTACGCATGATCATAGGCGCCGCTACTAAGTCTAGGGACGAGGCGTATAGACCCAGTGAGGGCGTGGTGGAGATGCCGGGTAATGTACGCATCGAGTACCTCCTACCAGGCGAGCACGAGCCTAGCTTTGGCGACGAGTCGCTCCTAGAGCACGTCTCGGCCAAGATCGGTGACCCTGCGGTAGCCGTAGAGATCCTGAACGCCGTAGGGCTATCAGACGCCGTGTTCTACCGCGCTCGCTTCTCCGAGCTCTCAACAGGTCAGAAGGAGAGGGCTAAGCTCGCCAGCATGCTAGCCTCACGCCCCAACCTCATAGTGATCGATGAGTTCGCAGCCCACCTAGACTCGCTAACCGCACAGCGCGTGGCTAGGAAGCTAAGCACCGTATGCCGCTCAGCTGGCATAACACTGATAGTAGCTACAAACAGGCCAGAGGTCATAAAGGCGCTATCACCCACCAAGATCATATTCGTAGGCTACGGAACAGCATACGCAGAAAAGCCTCCGGCGTAGCCAGTACGCACGGTCTACCGCAGCAACATCTAACGGTGATGAGGAAGAGCTGAGCTGAAGTAGTGATGAACGTTTCCCTTACTGAGAAGCCCCTTCTGATAGGTATGATGCCTAGGGGTCCTCCCGCGCTCATCCAGGGCCAGGACGGCCCAGTAGCGCGGGCAGACCCTGATGAGTTGATCCCTGTGCAGGGTTAAGTCTCTCCAGCTATGCTTCTACTACCTGTAGCATCTCCTTCTCATCGAGCTTAACTACCTTGAAGTACCTATCGCTGATCTTCCTAAGATCGCTGTTGTCACCCATTATCATAACCGAGATTAGCCTAGCGGATACTGATCGTAGGGAGCGCCTAACTAAACCCCTAGCGATCCTATCCTCGCCATCGGTTATTAGAACGATATCGCTAACGTCCTTTAGCTTGTACTGCTGGATATCAGTACAGGCTGTGAGAACAGCCTTTGAGATATCTGTCCCTCCACCGCTCTTGATCCGCGCTATGTACTCTATCAGCCTCACCACATCGTTGGTTTTTGTCCTTACCCCCACCCTTATTAGGCTGAAGGGCTCTGAGTCGAAGAACCTTATGTAGAAGGGTCTACGCTCGACCCTACTCCTCATGAACAGTGCTAGTGCCGTGGCCTTAGCCCACATGATCTTCTCGCCCTCCATAGACCCCGATTTATCGATAAGCACGTATATCGGCCCCATGGTAAGTCTCGAGTACTTCTCGTAGAGCAGTAGTGTTGAATCTGCGAACTTACTGTAGAAGTACAGGTCTGGGTAGGCGAGCTCCGTAGGCACCAATCTCTCTATATCGGAGCCCACGGTATACCCCTCGACCTCGCCACGCGAGGTCCTTCTCTTACGCCTTCTAACAACCGTAGCTATGTCAGGGATCCTGGCAAGCCACTTCAGAAGCTCCCTCAGATCGACGCTGCGGACGAGCCTTATCACGCGGCTCGCATCCTCCTCTAGATCGAGTGTATGCCCTACACCCGCCTGCTTGCCGTGCGCCAGCTTCTCGATGTTCTTTATAACCTCAGTGTTCTGCGCCACCCTCTTCAGGGCCTCCCTCACGGCTGTTATGGTGTTGCGGAACTCCTCGCCTTCCTCCTTAAACCCGCCTTCAGCACCTTCACTGCCGCGCTCCTCCCCCTGCCTCCTCTCCCCACTTCTCGACTCCTCACGAAGCCTAGATAGGCTCTCTAGGAAGTACTGAAGGAAGAGTACCGAGACTACAGTTGATGAGAACTGGTCGGCAACCGTATAAGGCCTGATCTTCCTAACCTCCTCCGAGTTGAGAAGAGTCTTCACAAGTAGGTAGTGGGTCTCGCTTCCTAGAGGCACCTGGTCTATAGGTATGAGGGCCGGGAAGGGGAGGTAGAAGCTGTAGAACACGTCTATTGCGAGGCTCTCGTTCACGACCTCTACAGAGCTCCGGAGAACCTTTCGTAGGATCTCTACTATCTTCTCCCCACGGTACCTTGTATGCGGGTCTGAGTAATCGATGTTTTTAAGGACTCCAGGCACCTTTCTAACCACCGATCTTCTTCTTTATCTTCTCCATCACATGATCTATGTACTCTATAACTTCGTTAGCAACACGCTGAACCTTCTCATCGTTGCTCTCCTTAATCATTGTGAGCACGCGCTCTCTCGTAGCCTCGAGGTCGCGGTATATCTCTATCAACCTATACTCAACGAATCTGGAAGGTATCGCAGGAAACGAAGAGACGTAGCTGTCAACCTCCCTAACGCTTACACGTATGTCCTCGAGCTCCCTAAGGAACCTGTAGGCAGTTCTAAGCTCCTCCGAGAGTATGACGTTGACGCGCTCGAAGTCGTCGATGTCGTGGGGGGCTATGAACTTGAGCGCCATTAGGTCCTCCTCCACGGCCTTGAGCCTGCCGTTGAGAACCGCATGTGCAGCTATCAGCTTGAGGGACTTGCCCTTCCGCCTATCGGTTAGGTGGATGTTCTTCGCCTCAAAGGTCGAGAATAGCTTGAGGAGCTTGGGCTTTATGGGTTCTAAGTCAACTGCTAGCACGAGCTTGTGAAGTTCCTCGAGCTCGCTACGGCTAAGCTTGATGTGGGGCTCGGGGTAGCCCTCCCTCTCAATAGCCCAGGTGCGCTCTAAAAGCCCTCCCCATAGCTCCTCGGTAACGGGCTTCACGTAATGCCTTATCAGGAATCGGTCATAGAGGGCCTCGAGCTCCGGGTCCTCGGGTATCTCGTTGCTCGCTCCAAATAGGCTCCACAAGGCCACGGCTATCTCTGTGTACCCGTCGTAGAGCACGCGCTCGTTCATTATCGTCAGGAGCGTGTTCAGGATCGCCGAGTTCGCCTTGAAGATCTCGTCAAGGAATACTATCTCCGCCTCGGGGAGCTTGTTACGGGTTATCCTAACGTACCTCCCCTCGCGAAGCGCGTTTATGTCCAGCGGTCCGAAGAGCTCGGCAGGCTCTGTATACCGTGTTAACAGGTACATGAAGAACCTCATGTTGAGTATGTGAGCGGCCCTCCTTATCAGAGCGCTCTTAGCAGTGCCCGGCTCACCGATAAGCACTGCATGCTCCTTAGTGAGGAGTGCGAGGAGTATCGCCTTGCCCTCCTCCTCCCGCCCTACAAAGGGTCGGACGAGCTCGTTCAGCACCTTTAGCGGTAGCTCGAGCAGCCTACCTTTGCTAGAACTGTTGGTGGACACGCTACCCATACCCCCAAAATACCACGGGTGCCGCGGGAGCTTAAATACGGTGGTCTTCCTTACATAGGGGCATCACGTTCTCGGCGATCGCGCCTAGTGCGAAGAGTAAGGAGTGCATACGGGCGCTGCATAGAAGCCTTGTGGAGGGAGCGCAGTCGGGTATGCTCACCACGCCTCCTCTACAAAGCGCTAGGCACCCAGACTCCTCCCTAACGTCCAGCTCACGGGTAAACCTTAGGTCTATCACACTATCGATGACGCTCCTATTGAGAATCCTCGCTAAGCGAGCTACCAGCCCCGTCTCTACACGGCGTCTTCCATGCTCTAAGCACCCTATCCACCTCTCAGCCCTTAGGATCTCGTTGAGATGCTCGAGAGGTAGCCTCTTCCTCAGGTTGTCAGCGAGGATGCTTAGCGAAGCCCTAAATGCGCTTAGCATAGCATCCGCGTCGGCGGAGGTGATGAGCTTAAGAGCTATTTCTAGCGCCGCAGCTGCAGCGTGGGGATCAACGGCGTATGGAGTATCACCATCGCTATGGTAG
>QMWY01000093.1 GCA_003661865.1 Thermoprotei archaeon | reverse complement strand
GACGGCACGCATGTGGAAACACTAAAGGTCTACTTGGGCACGCTGGACTACTTCATGTGGCTGGACTACTACGCGAGGGGGCTAGTCATCAGCGGGTACTCCTACCCGTTCGAGCCACCGACATTA
The DNA here is from genome assembly GCA_003661865.1 of Thermoprotei archaeon. Taxonomy (GTDB): domain Archaea; phylum Thermoproteota; class Thermoprotei_A; order Sulfolobales; family Ignisphaeraceae; genus QMWT01. Next base: position 5,433 of record QMWY01000093.1, on the reverse strand, counting down.
TGCGCGGACTTCGAGGAGGGGTACGAGCTTAGCGAGAAGATGTGGGACTATGGCGGACACGTCAACGTTGTTGACGGCGTATTGCGGGTCGGTAGCGCCGAATACACGGGCGCGACGACCCGCTCGTGGATAAGAACCGAGAGAACTTACGACCTTGACGCTCTTTCGGCAAGCATTACCGTCCGCGTGCTGACGCCTGTGCGGCACGCTTACGTTGCGGTCGGCGCGTTATACACCAGCGTCAACGGCTTCGATATCGTGTTCGACGATTACGAGTACTACATATGGACCCTGTACGCGAGGGACGGCACTACGTCTGGCGTGTACGAGAAGAGCGGCAAGTTCGACGAGGTGGAGGCGTGGCATACCGCGAACATCACGATATCCCCGACCGATGAGGGATCTAGGGTGCTGATCAGGATGGACGGCGAAGTCGTGTACGACAAGGTGATAGATCTCGGCAGAACCCACCCATGCAATTTCTTCTACGTCTACGTAATCCAAAGCGTAGGTTCGATATGCTATGCGGACATAGACTACGTAGCCATAGGTTCAGCAGTATCTGACAGGTTTCTTGACTGGTACATACGCCTGACGATCTACGGGAGAGATACGGGAGGCAAATACCACTCGGTCTCGAAGGATCTGTACGGCTCGTTCGGCTCAGGCGAACCAAGCATGAATGAACTGGCAATAAGGCCGGCAGGCGTCCTGTACTATACTGCCGACCAGTCGCTGCTAAGCTTTGCCAGAACGCTGTCGCTAGTGCTTCATAGGCTCGGCATAGTAAGGGGGCATTAAGTGCGGCTTCTGCCATAATATTTTTTGAACCGAAAGTATTGTATGTGTTGGTAAATCCAAATCTTTTACTTCGTAAATTCTATCCCTCGGGCAAATGCACAACACGTACTCTCAGGCGTACTCAAAATCAGCAGGGTTAGGCGAAAGTATTTAGCGCGATAGCCCGTAGTGCATATTAGTGGTATGTTAGTGGTATGGCAAAAAATTGTGGTCTTAGGGTATTGGGACGACAGTTAGCGCCTTGATCTGCCATACTAGGAACGTAATGGTTACCATGGAGGCGACTATCAATATCTCCCTGTCATCGAACCCTAGCCTCCTACCAGCAAAGATTGCGACGAGCAACATTATTAGGTAGACTACTAATGGGCCCATCCCCGCCATCGCGATTAGGACCGCCACGAAGATCAGTACAGCCATGAATCCGACCAAGGCAAGAATAGTGGTAGTGCTGACCTGCCCGCTTATCTCGCCCGCAGTTAGGAGCGCCGTGAGAGAGGAGCCGATGAACGACCCCATCATGGCGTTCATAAGCGCAACTGGTACTGAGGTGCTGATCGTGGGCTGGATCGCAACCACCGCAAACAGTTGCGCCAGCAGTATGCCGCCTACGGCGCCTATCATCGTGTTCATGATCACTTGGTTTACCGTGGGGGGCTCAGTCCTAGACATAAAGTACGTTATCGTTGCGGACACTATTCCTGACAGCACTATAACGCTTGGGAGCAAAACTAGCTGTGACATGGGCACGTAGTACATCATTAGTGCTAGTGCCACCAGTGTAACCACGAAAGCTACCAGCTCGTACTTCAACCCTGATCACCCACGGCTTATATTTCCGGCATGCCAATTTATATTTTCGTATTTTGTGGGAAATCGATAAGTCTTACCGCACCCAAATACGTACATGATGAACAAGCTTAGGGCGTTGCAGTCATCGCTAAAGAACGCGCTCCTGTCTAGGGAGGCTAGGGTACTTCTCTATCTGGCCGAGGTAGGCAGGGCCGAAAGCATAGCGGAAATATCTAGGGCTACTGGGATATCGCACACCACCTGCCGAAGGATAGTGGCTAGGCTGGTGGAGAAGGGATATGTGAGCAGGGGCAGCTACATAGCACTAAGCGGCAACATAGCTAGGGTCATAGCTAGGTACGAGCTGGTTAGGGTCGCGTCATATGTCGCTTCAGCAATACTCTTCTGTGTCGGATCGCTGACCAGCATAATGATCTGGAACCCGTTGCCCTCGATAGTGACCTCCGCCGCGAGCATACTTGTGCTAGTAGCCGTGCTTAGGTAGGTTTGATGCTCGACAAAAAGGATGGCACGTGCATACCTTTAGAGGATGGAGTTCATAAAAAGCGGACACTACAGGTTCTCCCTAGCCAACATAATACCTATTATCCCAGCAATCACTATAACGACGCCTATGATTATCGCACCAGTTCTGGTCCACAGCAGTTTGCCCAGCATACCCGATATGTGCCCGTACGTGGTGTGCAACACGGAGCACGCCTTCGAAACCGCGTACCATACTGTGGCAGCGATCCTCTCGACCGCCGTCCTAGCTGCTGGGGGCACCTCCGGCTTTTGCGGCGTCACTACGGCTCCTCCGCCCGCTGGCGTACTGACCTCCCTGTACCACTTTATGGTGATTACTGTCGAAGACCCAGTAGGTACGTTTATTACGGCGGTCATGTCCGACTCGTCGTAGTACCAGCTCTTGGCATTAGCTAGCGCCTCGCTTAATGTGCTCACCTTCTGGAACTCCCCTCCCAGCAGGTCGTCGGTCACCCTAGACGGAGAACCCCACTGTGGTACGCTTATGTTGAATATTGCGTAGCCTACATTACTATCAACCCTGGCCCTAACGTACTTGTTCCCTATGTCGAGCACGGTAAGGTTCCCGTTTGCTATCGCAAGCGTCAGCATGCTCAGGGGGTCGGGGTGGGAGTACATGTAGTTGACGCATACCCTATCCCCGTACACCACCGTGTAGTTGCACAGGAAGCCGTATGGAAGGGAGAAGAATATCGTTGTGTTGTAGTCGAGCAACTGAAACTCTGCCTCATCCTGCACGACCTGCACATCGTACTCGTTGCTGGGGAACGAACGCGCAGGTGCCGTTAGGGCAACCAGCATTACCAACGCGCCCAGCACGACCGGCGCCTTGGGGCAGACCCTTATAATACTGCTGGATCCTGCACTATTCATCAAAGCACCAGTATAATACCGGGCTCCAGAGGCTTTAATCTCTTACCGCACCAGACCGGCCAGTACGCTAGCCGAAATGGCTAAAACGCAAAATACTTAAGCCGAGACCGCATAATGTAGCAGTCGGGGATGGTCGGGTATGGCGGTTGAGACTAGGACTCTGATACTGGGCATCATAGTGCTTGCCGTAGTGGGCATGGTCGTCTTCGGAATCTACCAGTGGGCCCAATTGGCGGTTAGGCCGACAGAGATAAGAGTGGAGACGGTAGAGGCTCCAGTAGAGACGGCGTACCTTAGGATAAAGCTCTACAACTTGTACAACACGTCAACGATATCTGGGGCTAGCGTGTACCTCTTCGACTCAAGCAAGGAACTGCTAGGCATGGCGACAAGCACTGCGGGCGTGGCCGACATAGGCGTCAGGGTTAGTGCTGGCAGGAGCTACTACGTGTGGATAACCAAGGGCAACACCTTGTGGGAGGAGCTCATAACGATAAGGAACACGGACTACGACAGGAGCGCCGAGATGTTCATCAAGGAGATAAGGATGCCACTACAGCCCCCTGCCGGCCACGCGAACCTAACATTAACAATCCTTGATCCAGACTACAACAAGATAGGTGACGGTGGAGAGTACAACGTAACCACAAAGGGCAACACTAGGCCAATCTTCACGATACTCTTCAAGAACCAGTACCTATACACGCAGTTGAACAAGGTGGTCAGCTCACTAAGGGGCGCCACGTTCCAGCCCGTTCTGGTAATAAGAGTAACTGGAACCGGCGTGAGGGTAACTGGGCTCCCGACGCTGTACACATTCTCCTCAGGCGACGAGGCCTACTACGTGGAGATACCGCCGGAGAATACCGCATGTACCAAAGACCCGTTAACCGGAGAGATCACATCCGGTAGCTTCAGCACCGACTTTAACGTTGATGCAGGTTCACTAGAAAGCGGCTCAAGCGTGACCATAACGATCACCCTGTACGCAAACTTGGACGTTGAGTTCTTCAAGGATAATGGAAGGGCTAATGACAACGCCGTGTCCCTACTGAGCCTGACCTTCTACATAAAGGCATAGGCTAAAGTGATAACATAAAAACATCTTAAAAATTTTGATTTTTTGTTTAAATACGTCCGACTTTCACTTCACTTTCACTTCTCATCCTCGAAGTAGAACACCACTATAGCCACGTCTATATCCGATGTTGAGGTGTTCTCCACGACTATGCACACGTTGTGGCCCTCGTCGAGTATGCACACCGCGTAGCTCATGGTATCGCCGGTAGCGTACTTCCCGCTCCCTCCTGGGAGCACGCCGTACATGTAGGGCGTGCCTAGGGACGACAGGTGCGCCCCACAGTACGCGGTTACGGAACTGGCAGTTGTAGCGCCCAGGTTCCTGTTCCTAGGAGTGAGGGTGCCCGCGTGGCTGTCGAACGTAACGTCGGTCATTATGTCTATCTTGCCCTGACCCGTGCCCGTTACCACTATGGCCTCAATAGTTATGTACACACCGCTGTCACTAGGGTTGGCTATAACCACTGTAGCGTTGCCCTCGCTCGGTATACTTTCGAACCTGTAGCTTATCACGAACGAGCGACCTACGACAGCCTTCCAGTAATTGATTTCCCGGTCAACCGTGTTCTCCCTCAGCATCTCTCCGAACACGTTGGGGTCGAAACTCGCGTCGGCGAAGCTCCCGTCAGACCTCTGGTATACCAAGTCCTCCACCGGCAACAGGGTCATGTTCAGCGCGTCGAACGGCCCGCTTGAGTATATCACGGTCGTCCTGCCCTCGCCCACTAGCTTCATCCTGCCCGTCATGTTCTCGCGAGGGAACGTCGAATGAAGCACGTACTTGCCCGACTTCAGGAACACCAGCCCGCTGTTAGCGCACGACAGGGCGTCGTCAAGCGTCTGAAACCTAGCCACCCTGCCGGTCGTGCCGTCCCTCACGTACACCACATCGGCGAAACCGTCACCATCCATATCCTCCCCGACGAGCACGTAATTGGCGGGCACGGACATACTCCAAGCAGAGATCACCGACGCGCCCGGCCGCCTAGGCGAGGGCAGGGCCACGAACGTCACTGCAAACATTATCGAGGAGCATGCAAGCATGGCTAGTGACAGCACCAACAGCGCGTGCCCACCAGACCTCATTAGCCACACCGGTAGATAGTGTGCATAATGCCGGTAAAAACTTTGACCTATCCACGCTAAGGCGCCTAAGCCTAGGTGTATAGGCCTATCACCATAGCCCACGGGGCAGGAAGAAGCCTGCAAAGACCTTAAAAGACCTGCAAACCACAAACAGTTGCTAACCCGCGACTGCAGGAGCAGGGCCACCTAGCGGTATGCGGTTGAGCACCAAAGCTTAGTTAATCTTATTAGCCTGACCCATGATAAGACATAACG
>QMWY01000092.1 GCA_003661865.1 Thermoprotei archaeon | reverse complement strand
CTGTTTAACAGGTAGCCCGCCCTAGCCCCGCAGCCCCCAACCCCTTGGGGCTGAGCCCCGATGAACCTCAGAGCGGTTGCGGCGGGGATAGCGCTACTCGTCTTCACAATATCCGTTATCGGTATTGTTGTAGGGGCTGTGGGGCTCTACTACGCGTTCACGGGTGGTGGCCCGCGGGAGTTCTCCACAGCGCTGAAGTTCGTGGCGCTGTACTCCATAGCCGCTCTGCTCTCCCTACCGGTGGTCCTTGGCTTTCGAAGGGTTCAGACGGGGATAACCGAGGGCTTCGTAATAATAGCCGCGAGCTGGCTTATCCTCCCCCTCGTATCCTCCTTCTCCTACATGGCGTCGGTGGGGTTCAGCTTCGTAGACGCCTACTTCGAATCCATAAGCGGCTTCACGGGTACGGGGCTAACGGTCATAGCGAGGCCCCAGGACATGCCCCGCACCGTTCTCCTTTGGAGGGCGGTCACCCAGTGGATCGGGGAGCTAGGGGTTGTTGTTATAAGCGGTACGTTCCTGCCCCTGCTGCACCGGGTGATCAAGGGGATCTACGAGGTTGAGCGGGGGGCGCGCATAGCTCCCACGGTGATCGCGACTACCAGGAGGCTGTTCACGATCTACGTGGTGTTCACTGTAGTGAGCACCGTGATCCTGGTGGCGGGGGGCATGAACCTATTCGACGCCGTTACCCACTCGATGACCGCGATCGCCACCGGCGGCTTCTCCACGCGGTCTGAGAGCATCGGGTACTGGAGGTGGAGCCACGTAGTGGTTGTGGGGACCATGGCCATATCGATAATAGGCGCGTTCAACTTCGCCGATAACGACCTCCTGCTTCGGGGGAGGTTCCGAGAGCTCCTATCGTCATCAGAGCTCAGGTGGTTCCTAGCGCTGCTCACAGTGGTAACGCTGGCTACCGGGGGAGCCTACGTACTCTTCGAGAAGGGTACCGACCCCCTAACGGCGTTTTACGTAGGCGTCTACCACGCGATATCGGGTATGACAACCACGGGCTTCCAGATCGACGACCTCTCTCATACGGCTGACCAGATAAAGATAATGCTGATCGTGGGGATGGTCATAGGGGGGTGCACGTTCTCGACAGCCGGGGGGCTGAAGATCAAGAGGGTTGCCCTAGCGATAAAGAACGTCGTCTGGGAGGCGGCGTCGTACTTCACCCCGCCCACTATGATGCTGCGCAGGAGGCTGGGGAAGGAGCCCGTAGACGACGCGTATATGCGCTCGGTGTACAACTTCATGTTCGTCTACATAACGACCCTGACGATCATAAGCGTGGCGGTGTCTATGCTGGGCTATAGGTTCATAGACTCCCTCTTCGAGGTCGCCTCAGCACTCTCGTGCGTTGGTCTAAGCGTTGGGATAACCTCGATGTCAGCGCCCCTAGCAGTTAAGCTCCTGCTAATAGCGGCGATGTACCTCGGTAGGATAGAGTTCCTCCCGCTCTACATGGCTGTGGGCAGGCTGTACGTGAGGAAGCTCCGGGTTGTTTAAGAAGCCGAAAGCTATCTTTATTTCCTCCTCGCCCCCTTAGTAGCAGTAGCTAGGCTCGGGGTGTCTCCATAGTGAGAGTTGCTGTCATAGGCGCCTCCAAGGAGGGTATAGAGCTTGCCAAGCTTCTCCACGATCGGGGCCACGAGGTCGCGGTGATCGATGATAGGAGGGATCGCGTGGAGCAGCTCCAGAGCGAGACCGATATAGCGGTCTTCCACGGCCCCCTAACGTCTCTGAGGGTCTACGAGGAGGCGAGGGTCTACAAGGCCGACATTGTCATAGCGGCGCACGAGAACGACGATAGCAACATAATAGCCTGCGTCTTCGCGAAGTCCCGACAAGTTCCGCGGATCGTTGCGCTTGTGAACACCGAGGATGTGGCAAGGCTTCTCAGGGACCTGCACCTAGCTGAGGTTGTTGTGGTCAGGACCCAGGAGATTACGCGGGACCTCCTCGACGCCATCATGGGGCTGAGGAGCATAGATATAGAGCGCGACAACATAGTGACAGTCATAGATACGGTAGTGCACAACAAGCTCCTGGGGACCCGGATAAACGAGATCGAGTCGCGCTACCCAAACATCAAGGTGGTCGCCGTCATCGGGGAGAACGGCGAGCTGCTGGACCCAGGTAAGGTGGACGAGATAAAGCCGGGGATGAAGCTAGTTGTTGTGGGGAGCAGGAGTAGTATCGGGGACCTCCTGGGGATAGGGATATAAGCCCGTACATCCCTAACCAAGGCTGTTTTTGGAGAGGGGCTGACCCGACTGGGCTCGGTGGTGGACTTCGGGTTGCAATGGAGGGGATGGTCATCCCCAACGCTCCAAGGTGGGGCAACGGTAGCCGAAGAGCTCTCTAGGTGGGTAACGCAGTACAGCTGGCTAATACTCAGCATCTTCGTACCGTTGGTAGCGCTCCTCGTCTTCGTCTACATAGTCGGGTTCATAATAGACAAGCTGAGGATGCGCGGGGTCATCTCTAGAAGTGTTGAACAGAGGTTCAAGGCCTTCATATACACTATAGCGCTAATAATATTCATCGTTCATATAACGTCCACGATCTACGCTAACAACGTTACGCTCAGCATAGCCTTCGTCGTGGCGCTGATACTGTTCGCCCTATACGCAGTCAGGTACTTCATAGAGAACCTGTTCTCATACTTCGTAGTGGTTCTCTCGGGCATTGTTAGGGAGGGCGAGCACGTCATGGTCAGGATCAACAACGATGTCGTTAGTGGGGTTGTTGTGAGTATAGACGAGCTCTACACAGTGGTATCCTCCCAGCACAATGTCTATGTGTTCATACCCAACACGGCGCTACTCAAGAGCGTCGTTATGAGGCCCCGTGCGGCATCCATAGCGTTCAAGATAACGTTTTACGGGCTCGAGTCCGCGAGCGTTGAGGACGTGATGAGGTTTATCGAGGACGCTATTGCCTCCAGCAGGCTCATAAACAGGTCGTCTGTCAACATAAGGCTCGTCGAGGCGCGCGGCAGCAGTGTTACGGTGCTAGCGGAGGCAGAGGTGCTCAACCCGAGGAATGTTGAGGAGTCCTACCTAGAGGTGATGAACATACTGAGGCAGAGGCTTAGGCCGTACAAGGTCAAGATCGAGGTTGTGAGCGAGCGTGAGCGGTACGCCGCCTAGCTCAGGACATGTACTCCTCAGCTAGCTCCCCCTTGGTTACCTGGAAGGTCCTCCGCTTCTCGTAGTACCTCCTAAGCCTCTTCTCCAGGGTCATCAACGCGTCGCGGAGCGCCGATAGCAGCTCCCAGCCTATGCCCTCAGCAGCGAAGCTTCCATGATCCGTTACCAGCCTCACCCTGACCTTGTACCTCTTCCTACCCTCCTTCTTAGGCACCTTGGTCTCCTCCTTGAGTGTTACCTTGAAGTCGAGGACGTTGGCGAACTTCCGGAAGGATGCTAGGTAGTCGCTCACAAGCCTCTCAACGAGGTTCTTCGTAATTGCGTCGCCCCTGACCTCCTCAGGGATCTTGGCCTCTAGCGCATGTGCAACGGTTAGCGATGCTACATAGGCCTTGAGCACGTCTAGCCCGCTGACCACACCTACAACACTGTCCCTCTCGACCACGGGCATTCCCGATATGTTGTACTCAAGCAGTGTCTCAACGATCTCTTCAGACGGGCTTGTCCTAGCGACGTAGATGGGTGGGGTAGACATGAAGTCGCGTACGGGTGCTGCTAGGAACTCCTCTTCGAACTGCTCAAACCCCTTTCTCCGGGTGAGCCTTATGTTGTAGAGCCTCTCAACGATATCCCTCATCGATATGACGCCCACGAGCTTCTCTTCCTCGTCCACCACGGGTAGGCGGGATATACCGCCCCTCAGCATCAGCCAGCGCGCCCTCGCAATGCTCTCATCCTCGTGTATCGTGACCGCGGGGCTCGTCATCAGCTCCTCCGCCCGCTTCCTTGGGAGAACGTCGTTCTCAAGCATGAACCTCAGTAGGTCTGCACGCGTTACGTAGCCCTTGAGAATCCTATGCTCGTCGACCACGGGCATGGCCCTGGCCTTTAGGGCCACGAACCTAGCAACAGCGTCGTTAAACGGCGTTCCCAGCCTAACGCTGTAAGGGGGCTCCATAACCGTGAGGACCTTGGTCTGCCTACCAGCACCCCTCATAAGTATGGCTCTGTAGCTCAGCACACCTATCAGCCTCCCCTTGTTATCGACAACGGGCACGATCCACGCCCTGGTCTCCCTCATCTTGCCCAGTATCTCGCCTATCGTCATGAGGGGCTTGGCCACTACCGGGGGCTCTGCCATCACCTCGTCTATCTTAACCTGGGGCGCGATGCTCATAGCAAGCCCACCGCTACTCCATTCGCTGCAACGGTATTAAAATACGTGGGGAGGGGGCTTGGGTTCAAAGGAGGAAAAAGGATGGGTCCCTAGGTTAGGGCCCACTTCTTATGCTACCCGCCAGGATCCCCTGGCTTGATAAGTACCCTATGAGCCTGTGGAACGCTAGCACCCTCGATATGTTCTTGGCGCCCTTGGGTCCGGGGTTCTTCATGAAGAACGCGTTTACGGGGTAGGCAGTGCCCTTGACGCCGCGGTCCAGCAGGGCCTTGCTTATCCTAACCAGGTCTACTAGGAGTCCTGCGAGTGCGGGGCTGTCGTTGATCCTCAGGTTCACTATGAGCTCGTCCTCCAGCCCGTTGAAGGTCTTCCACCATATGTGCATGGATACGAACTTCTTGTCTCCCAAGGGCTCTAGGTAGCCCGTTGGCTTTATGTAGTGGGGCACGTCATAGCCCAGTATATCCTCGACGATGCTGCTCTTCGTCCTCTCCTTCATCAGGTTGCGCTCGGGGGCTGTAAGGGCGAGGAAGTCAGTGTTGCCGCCTATGTTGAACTGGGCTATCGATATCACCTTCCTACCGCGCTCTGCTAGATGCTCAAGGATATCGGCTGTGAGGGGGGTAGCGCCGGTGGCGCCGTCGTCGCCTAGGATCAGGCTGCTGCACTGCTCGTACAGCTTAACGAAGGCATCGTCGTTGGCCAGGGGTGTGGGTATGACATTTACGAAGGCAACCTTTCTACCGGTCTCCGCTGCATATCTAGCAGTAGCGTATGCGTACACCTGGCTCGCGCTAAGCCTATCCACCCTGTTGTTCTCGATAGCTGCCTCGAGCTCGGCTATACTTCCGAAGGGCTCGGCAGGCTCAGTGGTTATCACATTGATGATCACGTCGGGTCTCAGCTCCCTTAGCTCCTCAACAAACCTCTCAACAGCACCTGCAACACCGCCGAGCTTCTCCTCAAGCCCAACGGCGCTGAAGGGGAGCCCGTTGAGGGAGCCTATGTGGATACCCATCCTAACAACAACATCTTTGAGGCTCCTCGGCACGGGTAGCAGGCCCCTGAGCACCATGTTCGCTATGTCGAAGAGGGTCTTGCCCACCTTCCTCTCGTCAACATCGTAGCTGGCGACTATCTCTATATCCTCGATGCCGTAAGGCATCTTGTACTCCGCTAGGGGTACGCCGTACGCCTCGATCTCCCCAGTCTTGATCCTCTCAACCCCTACCGCGAAGTGGGTTGCGACTAGACCCTGGCCTAGGATCACAGTCCTGATCATGGCTACCACCCGCGAAGCCCGAGTACCTTTCAG
>QMWY01000091.1 GCA_003661865.1 Thermoprotei archaeon | reverse complement strand
GTAGGTGTTGGTAGGCCGAAGAGAGTTCCAGGGGCTGCGGGCGAGACGCGCCCTGTTGATAGGCTGCCCCGGCTGGTCCTAGCTGATGGCCCGAGCGGTGTGAGGATAGAGTTCGTCGATGGTAGGGAGTGGTACGCAACATCGTTCCCCTCGCCCGTGGTGCTGGCGTCTACGTGGAACCCCGAGGTCGTCGAGGCGGTTGGGAGGGCCATGGGGGAGGAGGCGCGGGACTACGGGGTTGATGTGCTGCTGGCGCCCGGTGTGAACATCCATAGGCACCCTCTATGCGGTAGGAACTTCGAGTACTTCTCCGAAGACCCGCTGCTCTCGGGAGTCATGGGAGCGGCTTTCGTACGAGGGGTCCAGTCCGTAGGCGTTGGTGCAACCCCCAAGCACTTCGCCGCAAACGAGCAGGAGACCAATAGGCTGATCATAGATACCTTGGTTAGCGAGAGGGCCCTTAGGGAGATCTACCTGAGGCCATTCGAGATCATTGTTAAGGAGGCTAGGCCCTGGGCGATTATGGGCGCCTACAACAAGCTCAACGGCAAGTACGCTACTCAGAACGAGTGGCTCCTAACAAAGGTTCTTAGGGAGGAGTGGGGCTTCGACGGCGTGGTTATGACCGATTGGGGTGCGGGCGACAACCCCGTTGAGCAGATCAGGGCTGGTACAGACCTTATAATGCCCGGCAGCGACGCCATAGTCGCTAGGCTTCTCGAGGCTGTTAAGAGTGGTGAGCTGAGCGAGGAGGCTGTTAATAGGGCTGCGGCTAGGGTTCTGAAGCTGATCGAGAAGAGCCCGGCGTATAGGGGGCATAGGCCCTCTATGAAGCCCGATCTCGAGAAGCACGCCCGCATAGCCTACGAGGCGGCTGCGGAGGGGGTTGTGCTCCTCAAGAACGACGGCGCGCTTCCCCTGAGGAGGGATGCTAGGATAGCCCTGTTCGGAACGGGGCAGGTGGAGACCATTAGGGTTGGGACTGGTAGCGGGCATACCCATCCGAGGTGCGTGGTAACGATACTGGAGGGGCTTAGGGAGAGGGGGCTTAGGGTTGATGAGGAGCTCTCGGCGATCTACGAGAGGCACGTTATCGAGACCCGCGGAAAGCAGTTCGTGCATAGGCTTCTCCACGACGAGCCCTATAGGTGGTGGCCAGACCCCTCGATCACCCGGCCCCTGCCGCAGGACATACTCGGGGACGAGAAGGTCGGTGAGATCGCTAGGAGGAACGACGTTGCGGTGGTGGTCATCACGAGGACCTCTGGCGAGGGGATGGATAGGAGGCCGGTTAAGGGGGACTTCTACCTAACGGACGACGAGCGCAGCCTCATAGAGAGGGTCTCTAGGCACTTCCACCGCTACGGTAAGAAAGTTGTTGTGATCCTCAACATCTGCGGCCCTATAGAGGTTGTGAGCTGGAGGGACCTGGTGGACGCCATCCTGCTGATCTGGCTACCGGGCCAGGAGGCGGGGAGGGTCGTGGCGGATGTGCTCGTAGGCGATGTGAACCCATCGGGTAAGCTTCCCGTGACCTTCCCGAAGGACTGGAGCGACGTCCCTGCTGCCAGGTCCCCTGAGTGCTACCCCGGTGTACCGCCTGAGGACCCGAGGGTTGTTAGGTACTGCGAGGGGATCTACGTGGGGTACAGGTACTTCGATAAGTACGGTGTGGAGCCCGCGTACGAGTTCGGCTACGGGCTATCGTACACGAGGTTCGAGTACAGGAACCTCCGCGTGTCGCTAGATGGCGAGAAGATAAGGGTGTCCTTCGAGGTCGTGAACATAGGGCCCTACCCCGGCAAAGAGGTTGCGCAGGTCTACGTCAAGGCTCCTCAGGGAAGGCTTGAGAAGCCCGTGAAGGAGCTAAAGGCCTTTAGAAAGACAAGGCTTCTGAAACCAGGTGATGCGGAGAGGATAGAGCTAGAGATAGAGCTGAGGAGCCTAGCGAGCTTCGATGAGGAGGAGAAGGTGTGGATCGTTGAGGAGGGGGAGTACGAGATCCTTGTAGGTGCATCGTCGAGGGATATCAGGCTCAGGGGAAGGGTACGTATAGAGGGCACAAAGAGGTACAAGCCTTAGGCGTAACCAGTGCTCCTCCAACACTTTTCCAAGTCCAACCAATTTACCGGGTCGTTGAGGTTTGCTACGCTAATCAGTGGGCACGCCCAGCATTGTAATCCTGTAAACAGCACTGTGCTGTATACAGCTGTATTGCGAGACCCGTTGCAACCCCTCCTTGCTCTTCCGCAGAACCGCGGGGTGTCCAGTACGTCCCAGCTCATCTCCTTTCCGAGGCAGTGGCAACAGCGATGGGTACGGGCCTCAGTACTCCATACCCCTCTAGGGATACGGCTATGGGAGCAAGGTATTTTACGTTTCCATAGCTGAACAGCGTCCGGAGGGAAGCATATTCATGTTGTTTGATAGGCGTGAATTAGAGGAGCTTCTCAGATACGAGCTTATCCAGCTTGAAGAAGAGGGGTACGAAGTAGAGGAATACAAGCATAGACTAGAAGCTATCAAGGGCTCCTCGCCGAAGCTCCTCATGGCTTTCTACGAAGAGCTTAGGAGAGCACCGCTGCGGAGGAGAAAGGGCTTTGCATACAGCGAGCCAAGCGAGTTAAGCGAGATAAAGAAGGAGAGGCCTAAACCCCTGGAAACCCTAGAGGTTAGGTTTAGCAGAGATGTGCTTCTCGACAAGATCAGGGGTGCGTGGTACGGGCGCTGTATAGGCAACATGATCGGCAAGCCGGTTGAGGGGTTCAGCAGGTCTATGATAGAGAGGTACCTCAGGTCTGTTGGTGAGTACCCTCTTAAGGGGTACTTCCCTGAACCCCGAGAACTGCCTGAAGATCTTGTAAGGGAGATCGCTGACCTGTTCAGAAAACACGCCCCTTCCGCCGAGGAGGATCCGAGGGCTTTCCTTAAGAAGTTCGTTGAGTGGAGACGAGACGCCTTTAGGGAGAACATAAGGTACGTTGCTAGGGATGACGATATCGACTACACTATACTGAACCTCCACGTCCTTGAGACCTACGGGTACGGCTTCACAACGCTGGATATAGCTAGGGAATGGCTGGAGCACCTTCCTTACGCAATGGTCTACACCGCTGAGAGGGCTGCGTATAGGAACCTCGTTCTAGGGCTTAAACCCCCGGAAACAGCTGTGTACCTAAACCCCTATAGAGAGTGGATAGGTGCGCAGATCAGGGCAGATATATGGGGCTACGTATCGCCCGGGGAGCCTGGTAAAGCAGCTGAACTAGCTTATAGGGACGCTAGGCTATCCCATGTTAAGAACGGGATATACGGCGAGATGTTTATAGCGGCAACGATAGCAGCCTCCCTCGCCATAGACAGCGTCGAGGAGGCGATCGATATAGGCCTTGCGCAGATCCCGAAGAACTCTAGGCTGTACGAAGCGCTGAGAAGCACCATACAGTGGTCTAAAAGCGATAGTGATTGGACCGAGACGTGGGAGAAGATAATGAAGCACTACGGGAAGTACCACTGGGTCCACACAATCAACAACGCTGCAGTAGTTGTTATGGCACTGCTGCATGGCGGCGGGGACTACACCAAGAGCGTGTCTATAGCTGTTATGAGTGGCCTAGATACGGATTGCAACGGAGCAACAGTAGGCTCCATTATGGGGGCGGTGCTCGGGTTCAAGAACCTGCCTAGGGAGCTGGTGGAGCCGCTAAACAACAGGGTGAGAAGCGCGATCATGGGATACGACAACGCCTCCATAACTGAGCTGGCCGAGAGAACCTTTAGGATATGGAAGAAAGCTAGGTAAGATCCCTCAACTCGAGGAGCATCCATTCTAAACAGCCATTCGGCGTGGAGACAGCGTTTAGCGGTGCTCCTACCCTGTACCCTCGCTAACCTCTAGCTTTCCCTGTGCTTCTATTCGAAACATAATTCCGGCTATGCCTAACTTCGGCTTGTGAGAAACTTGTCTATGGTTGTAGGCAGCATCCATGCGGATTTCTACATAAGTGTGGATAGGTTTCCCCAGGTTGGGGAGACCGTTATAGGATTGGGCTTCTCGGTCTTCCCCGGGGGTAAGGGGGCGAATCAGGCTGTTGGTTGTGCGAGGCTGGGTGCCGAGACCTTCATGGTGGGGGCTGTAGGCGGGGACGATATCGGTAGGGCTATGGTTGAGAACCTGAAGAGGAACGGTGTTGTGGTTAAGCACATCTTTGTTGATAGAAGTGTGCATACGGGGGTTGCCTTCATACTGCTGAACACTGAGACCGGGGACAACATGATAGTCGTGGCCCCGGGTGCTGATAACTCCCTCAAGCCACACCATGTTGAGAAGGCGCTTGAGGAGGAGGCGCAGCGGGTTAGAACGCTGCTTGTACAGCTAGAGATACCCCTAGAGACTGTCTACGCAGCTCTTAGGAAGGGGAAGGAGCTGGGGCTTACCACGATACTAAACCCCGCACCTGCAAAGCCTCTTGACGAGTCCGTCTATAGGTACGTTGATGTGATCGTCCCCAATAGGATCGAGCTTGAGCAGCTTACGGGGGCCACCGTGAAGAGCCTAGACGATGTGTTTAGGGCCAGCGAGATCCTCGTTAAGCACGGTGTCAAGGCAGTTGTAACGACAATGGGTTCCCTAGGCGCCGCCCTAGTTGCACAGGATGTGAAGAAGCTGGTGAAAGCATTCAGAGTTAGGGTTGTAGACACCGTGGGCGCCGGCGACGCATTTTGCGCAGGGCTCGCCGTAGCCATAGGCGAGAACATGGAGCTCGAAGAAGCCGTGAGATTCGCAAACGCGGTAGCGGCCCTTAAGATAACGCGGCAGGGCGCACAGAGCGTCCCCACCAGAGCCGAGGTGGAGAGCCTACTTGAGAAAGAATCCACCTCCACATAGCTCAAGCCCCTAAGACCCTGCAAAGTTCGGGTCCAGCGCCCTAATAGCCCTGGGCAGGGAAGCGGTTTGTGTAGCTGACATAGCCTCTGTGGCGATCGCTGGGCTTCCAGGGCAGGTTGTCGTTGTGCTCGGCGAGAAGCTAGGCGTTCTAAACGTACCAGCTGTAATCGCGCTGGTCCAGGCGGTTAGGCTGGTCAACAACCCATCACCGTTGCCTCTATGAATAGAGTACAGCACGGCTCCGGATACCATAGATGTACTGCGCCTAGCAGCGGTGATGGATGCCCTGAGCAGCTGTAGGCCAGGTAGTGATGTCATCACCGTAGCAGCGGCGCTCTACACATAATCAGCAGGGGCCCCACGGGATTCTACACCCCTACTTCTAGGATGTGTACTGACTACCGGTGTAGCCAGTTCCATCAACGTACGGTAAAGGGTCTAGGGCTTCTAACCTTGCGGATTTAAGCATCGTTTCGGGCTAAGCACTGTGGTGGATCGGGTGGGTAGCGAGTTTGGTAGAAGGGCTTTTGTTGTTTCCATAGTTCTCTCGGCTGTCTTCACCTACGCGTTTCTCTACGTGGCACAGGCCGTGCCCTTCTTGCTGGACCGTGTCTTGAGGAGGTTCTTCCCTGATGTTCCGCTGGGTATGTGGGACGAGGCCATCGGGTCGATGCTTCCCTACGGCTACGTGGCGTTGGCGGTGGTTGCTCTACTGCTCATCGCTGGCTTGGTTTGTAGGCGGATGTGGTTTTCGTAGCTGGGTGCTCTGG
>QMWY01000090.1 GCA_003661865.1 Thermoprotei archaeon | reverse complement strand
TGCACTTTGGACAGTAGCGAGGTCCTGATGGTGCTTAGACCCCACCCCCTCTCACTTATACACAGCTACGTTGCTTGGAGCTACGTAGCGTTCGTGCCTCTACTAGCATCTCTTCTCGGGGGAGTAGGCGTCGTGAATAGCAGCCCCGCCCTAGCTATAGCGTTCGTAGCCATTCCGCTGCTAGGAGCATCGCTAATCACGCGTTCCGTCAGCTACGGAGTCGCCGGTGCTATAGGGGGGTTGGTTCTTCCGTGGATCCTTGGCCATGTAGGTGCGTATGCACTGCTTCCGCCTACCCAGACATCCGTGGGGGTGCTTGGCGTTGCTATCTCTGAGTTCTACAGGAGGATGCACCGCTATGTAATAGCCAGGGATAGGATAGTGATAGAGTTCCGTGGTGTGCTTGGGCGCGTCGTGAGGGTTCTCCACTACTCAAAGATAGTTGATGTCGTCGTTCTTAGAAGGGGCATCGCCGGATTCTTCGGGATCGGCGTTCTACTACCGCTAACATCGTTGAAGGGGGTATCTAGGGGCTCCTACCCCTGGCCCAGTCCTCTAGATGCGATCTATGGGGTTTCTAGGCCTGAGAGGGTTGCACAGGTGATAAAAGAGGCTGTTAGGAGCTGCGGCTGACCGCGGATCCATTAGCCCGTATCCTACGCCGGGATCGGTTTCCTGCCCCCGGCTACGCTCGTTGCCGGCGCCTTGTATCCGCAGACCCTACACACCCAGGTGTTGTTCACAAGCCTCATAGGGGCGCCGCAGCGTGGGCAGTAGAGGAACATTACTCGGAACACGCTCTCTACCATCCGACACCTGCTATAGCTGTGCAACTTATTAAACCCAGTTAGCCCGTTGCAGCCCTGCTGAGCATGTTCTCGCTACGCGATAAGTACCTAGCGATCTTCACAGCCCGTTGGCCAACCTCGACAATCCTTCCCCTAACACTTACGAGGTGCCTCCTCCGCGCCCGCGGCTGCAGAAGCTTGAAGATCTCCTCGACCATGAAGTGTAGCTGTACGCAGTGCATACTACCGTCGACGGTCAGCACGACGACCTCCTCAAGCTCAACCCTGCCCAGGATGCCCAGGAGCTTGAACCCGAGCACATTCACGTGTTCCTCCTCTAGGCATGCTGTCGCAACGGCGTAGCGATCCAGGAAAGGCTTCAGGACCTCGGGATGCTCACACTCTAGGCATCTAGATGCTACAAGGAGCCTTCTCCGCTCCCTCAGGATCCTGGAGGCGGCGTTGAGCTCAACGAGCTTAGGGAGGGTGTAGCTGCAGCTCATGGACCTCCCCGGGATATATCGCTCCTTAAACGTCTCCTATAGCAGGTGCTGCGGTGGTGCCTCTCTATGTAGCCCTGTTCGTAGAGAATGAGCGCTTCGAGGAGCTGGCAACGCTATTCAAGCCCCTGGGCTACAGACCCGTGGAGAGGGGCCGGCACCACCTCACCCTTCTCTTCATAGGGGATCCCGACAGCATCCATAGGCACTGGATAGCTAGGGAGCTCGAAGGCATTAGCGTTCGCATCCCGCCGCTGCTGAGGGTCACGGGGATAGAAGCCATTCCCTCGCATAAGCGTACGAATATAGCATTAGCGATAGAGCCCAGCCGCGAACTCGAAACCCTTAGGGCAGTGCTCGAGGAAAGGGTATCAAAGGTGTTCAAGATACGTGATAGGTACGGGTTCCACCCCCACATAACCATAGCCCGTAGGCCCCGCATGATCCCGCCCGGCGGTGAAGAGGAGCTCGGTATCGCACTTAGAAAGGCTAGGAGCCTGCTTCCCCGCGTTGTGCTCGTCAAGGATATGCGGCTCGTCGAGAGCAGGAAGGGACAGGTACGCACCATCCTCACAATAGCTAGCGTATAAGCGCTGCCTAGGCTACGATAGTCACCCTACCTTAGCACCTATATTACTCGTGTAAAGCCCTCCTAAGATGTGAATAGCGATGCGTATCGAGGAGTCTATAGAGATCTTGAAGCGCGTGCCCTGGAAGAGCTTTAGGGTTAGAGCTGTAGTGCTCTACGGCTCTGTTGCTAAGGGCTCGAAGTGGCCGAGAGATATAGACCTCCTCGTAGTGTCCGACTCAAAGCTGAGGCTCGAGGATGAGGTGCGTATAGCCGAGGTTGTCGAAGCCGGATGCGGGCTCGAAGCTGATATAGCAGTGATCACTCTTGAGGATCCCGACTGCGAGCTTCTCCTAAATGCTTTGGAGGAGGGTGTGCTTATCTATGTAGATGATGGTGAGGGCGTGTTCTCTAGGGCCATAGCCCTCTGCTACGACTACCTTCTTATGAAGAGGAAGGTGAGGTATACGGAAACGCTTATCAATTCGGTGATCAAGGGTGCTCCTATCAAGACTCGTTGAGAAGCTTGCGGATCACACGGCGAAGATCGACGAGCTTATGCAGCAGAACCTTGATCTAAGCGATTGGCGAGCACTATACCTCGTCCTCCACACTCTTCAGATACATGCGCAGGTAGCAATAGACTTCCTCCTTCACACATGTTCGCTAATGGGTGTAGCCTCATCAACACCCATGAGGTGTGTAGAGAGGCTTGTGGGTACGGGGCTGTTAGGCGAGGAGGAGGGGGCGCTTCTTAAGCGCATGATCAGGTCCAGGAGCATCGTAGTCCATGAATACGGAGAGATCGATACCGATAAGGTTCGGGAGGTACTCCGCAGTCGGGGCTACAGGAGGGTTCTGCAGATAATAGCTGTTCTCTATGAAGAGCTAAAGGCCCGCGGTCTAGATCCATGAGGCCCCTAGCCTAGTCTGCATGGTGGGCTCAGGCCCCTCCTCTGAACACCCGTTGCGTTATTCGATGTGTCGAGGTGCTCTATCGAGCTTTCTCCGCAGAGCCTGCTCCTCAATACCTTTATCTACCTCTCCGGAGGCTGTGGTGCTGGGCGCGGAGCTACGATGACTAGCGCTATAGTGGTTAGGGGGCTTGTGAAGAGGTACGTGACGCGGGAGAGGAGGGGGCTCATCAGGAGTGTTAAGAGGGTTGTTGAGGCTCTACGCGGGGTTAGCTTCGAGGTTAGGCATGGAGAGGTTGTTGGGCTCCTCGGACCCAATGGCGCTGGGAAGACCACGACAGTCAAGATCATAGCCACGCTTCTCCTGCCTGACGAGGGTGAGGCTTACGTTGAGGGCTTCGATGTCGTTCGGGATGCGAAGGAGGTTAGGAAGCGAATAGGGCTCCTGCTCTCTGTGGAGAAGGGGTTCTACGGCAAGCTCACGGGTAGGGAGAACCTCGAGTACTTCGGCGCCCTCTACGGGATACCGCGGAGCGTTTTGAGGAAGAGGGTTGAGGAGGTTATGAAGCTGGTTGAGCTGGATAGGCTCGGGGCGGTGGATAGGCTCTACGAGGAGTACAGCCTGGGGATGAAGGCTAGGCTCGGGCTCGCAAGGGCGCTTCTGAAGGACCCGCCCGTGCTCCTTCTAGATGAGCCGACGCTGGGGCTGGACCCCCCATCGGCTAGGAGGATAAGGTCCCTGGTTAAGGAGCTTGCTAGGCAGGGCAAGGCGGTGCTCTACACAACCCACAACATGTTCGAGGCGGAGATCGTGTGCGATAGGGTACTGCTGATAAACCGGGGAGTCATCGTTGCCCAGGGCACGCCGGACGAGCTCAAGGCTAGGATACCCAGCATGCGCACGATCAGGGTCTACCTGAGGGGGGCTACGCCCCGCGACGTGGAGAGGATCGCTGGTGCGGTAGGGCTCAAGCCATCGGTTGAGAACGATGAGGAGGGGTTCACAGTGCTGAAGTTCATGGTTAGGAGGCCTGAGGAGGTCCTGGACGATATAGTCAAGGGCGTCTCGTCCGCGGGGTATGAGATAGCTAGGCTCAGGATAGATGAGCCCACGCTCGAAGACGTGTTCCTCTACTTCGCATCGCGGTGACCCCCCGTGAAGCTCGTAGATATCATAGTTGCGGAGTCCCGCTTCGTGTACGCCGGGCTGTTCAGGAGGAAGAGCGCGCTGGCTACCACGCTCCTCTACCCGTACGTGATAACAGCGTTCGTGGTCCTGGTGGGCAACGCAATGGGCTCGGCCGCGGTCTTTGTGCAGAGGGTGGGGGTAGACCCGGTGCCGTTCTTCATAGTCAGCAGCTTCATCCTCATGAGCGTTATGGGGGTGGTTGACGATATATTCTGGACGCCCCTGTTCGACGAGCTCAACGGCACCCTCCCGTACATAGTAGCCAGCCCCGTCGATAGGGTTGTGTACTTCCTGGCGATCCCCATACCTCGCCTAGCGATAGTGCTCCCCATAGGTGTCAGCAGCGTCGTCCCGGTGATGCTGCTCTACT
The DNA here is from genome assembly GCA_003661865.1 of Thermoprotei archaeon. Lineage (GTDB taxonomy): Archaea > Thermoproteota > Thermoprotei_A > Sulfolobales > Ignisphaeraceae > QMWT01. Next base: position 1,346 of record QMWY01000090.1, on the reverse strand, counting down.
ACGGCGTAGCAGGGCTTTACGAATCGCTGGCCATCATGCTCCTCGCAGCGCTGGCGGCGCTACTCTTCACAACGCTCGCAATGGCGATAACCGGCGCGCTCTACATGGCGGGGGGCGAGACCTGGCGCAGCCTAAACGTGATAAGGCCCCTCATAATGGTCCTCCTCGGCGCCTTCTACCCCCGCTGGCTCATGCCACTAGCCGCCCGGGCCTTATCGTGGGCCCTGCCCCCATCCCACGTGATAGAGGTTATCCACCGGGTCCTGGTGGGGGCTCCGAGCGCTACTCAGAGCCTCGCCCTCATAGGCGTGGCCACGGCCCTCGCCCTACTCTACACCCCCCTGGGCGCTAGGGGCATACATGGCTGGGAGAGGAGGAAGATGAGGGAAGGGGTGAGGGTATGAGCGCAGCCCTCGCCGTTCTGAAGGCCTACCTGACAGCTGAGCTGCTTAGGAACCGCGGGATCGTTTACGGGCTCCTGAGCCTAGCGCTGTGGCTAGCCCTATTCCTAGCACCGCTAACACTGTTCAGAACGCCCAGCGTTTCCCCGGGGGAGGTCTCGGCCCACGCGCTCGTGACCATAGCGATCTTCCTGGCGTACTCAACGGCGACCTGGGACTGGGCGTGGCAGCTGAGGTGGCTGCTCTTCCAGGGGATCCTAGAGCACGTCATAGCCAGCGGCAGGAGCGTTTTCGTACTCTACGCGGGTATCGTGCCCATATCACTCATGTGGTACGCGGCCGCCATGGCCGTGGGGTACGCAACCCTAGCACTCCTCGTAGCGCCCCCGACCTTCAGCTACGTGGACCCGGCGCTCCTAGCCCTCGGCGCGGCTATGCTTATGGCCGTGCTCTTCGCCTACTCGATGCTCCTCGGCGGGGTGACTATCTCTACAGGGACCTCGGGCCCCATAATGGAGTTCGTCGGGTGGATCCTGCCGATAGCCACGGGCGGGCTGGTGCCCCTGAGGGCACTTCCCAGACCCGTACAGGTCGTGGCGCTCGCAACGCCCTTCAGCTACCCGGCGGAGGTTCTCAGGTACTCCCTGGGGCTCTCATTACCCGTAATGGAGCCGGGGACAACGGTTCTCGTAGGGCTGCTCTACTCAGCAGCGTTCCTAGGGCTGTCCATACTCTACTTCAAGGCTCAGCTGCGGAAGCTGCTGCGCGAGGGTGTGAAGACGGCGTGGATGTACTGAGCCCGAGCGCCTAGTTAATAATCCTTGGAGGGGCGAGGGTGTTAAGGGGATCGGTGTGTCTAGGGAGCTGCTGTGCCTAGCGAAGCTCAAGGAGGAGCTGCACCGCGCGTACGAGAGGATCGTTGAGCTGGGGCAGACCCCTATAGTG
>QMWY01000089.1 GCA_003661865.1 Thermoprotei archaeon | reverse complement strand
GGGGGTTCGATCGCTGCTACGTGGGCTATGCTGAAGCACATGGGCTACGAGGGGTACAAGAAGCAGGCTGAGGAACTAATGGACAGGACCAGGTCCCTCCTAACACTCCTTAGGCAATACGGATTCACACCAGCCGCTGAGCCACGGGTCCCCATAATCTGCATAGAGCTCAAGAACGATGAATATGTTATTAAGTCCCTTGCCTCTAAAGGGGTATACCTCTATAGATGCGGCCTGGTTCCGGGTGTAAGAATCGTTGTAATGCCTCATGTGACAGTAGATGTGCTGAGGGAGGTTGTTGAAGCTCTCGTCGATGTCGCTAAGGGTCTGCGCGTGTAGAAGCGTTAGGGGAGGAGGTGTTAGGAGCTCGTTTCATGGTGATGTGGTGGGCCCGGGGGGATTTGAACCCCCGACCTACGGGTCTCTCCCCGGTTCAACGCTCCAGTTTCCTCTCATCCCCTCGCGGGTCGTCAGACCCGTAGAGACTGGAGCCCGCCGCTCTGCCTGGCTGAGCTACGGGCCCACCAGATTTCATCCGTATCTAGTATAGGCCTGCGTAGGGTCTAATAAGCTTCCTTCGCTATGACCACGGAGGCCCTTCCTTGTACCAGAGCTCAAGCTTCTCTCTACGCTTGACCCTCGTCATGATCCTGTCGAGGTACCTATACACTGTCGAGTGCTGCCTCCCCTGGATTAGCAACTCTATCGCTTCCTTAACGGCATTCGCACTCTCGTAGTCACCTATGAACGCGACATAGTCATCGTAGACCGATATGTACACCCCTCCCATCTCCTCCAGGTTTTTCCTAGCCTTACCCTTCTCACCTATGATCCTGCCCTTCACCCGGGTGAGGTGGTTAGGACTTGAACCAACATACTGCTTCAAGTCTATGACTATAAGGACCTGATCCTCCTCTAGTACCCTCATAGCGCGTTCTGGCGAAAAGCCGTAGGCTATAGCCCTTACGAAGTCCTGAGCCTTAAGCATCTGGAAGGGTGATGTAGCTGGAGATGCAGGCTCTATAACCACGGTGCCGTTGGCACTATCAACGGCTATCTTCGTACCTGTCTTCTCCATAACCCTGCGAAGCACCTCTCCCCCCTTACCAACGAGCACTCCTATACGCTCCAGCGGAACCCTAACGTATAACCTGGTAACCCCCGGAACCACCATACGTCGCCCAGGCTGAACCTGCTCTTCCCCACCACGCTCCTCAGACATATTTATACCACCTGCTATGCAGTAGCGCTACTAGGGGTTTAAACACCTTGATCCAACGCACTACTCTTCTGTAACCTCCCGGATAAGCTCATCCACCGTAGGCACGGAGACTCCGAGCTCGTCGCCGAAGAACCTGACAAGGTTCCCAAGATCCCTCCTAAGAAACTCATGTGCATTCGGATGATCAAGTCTAACCGCTTGACTAACATCTATTATGTAGGTTCTCCCTTCCCACAGCATAACGTTGTACTCGCTAAGATCCCCGTGGACAAGGCCTGCGCCGCGGTACATCTTCTTAACGTTGTCCACGATCCTCCAGAAGACCTCTTCGTACTCCGAGGTATCTAGGAGTCCATGCTCAACAGCTTCCTTGAGCAGGGGTGCCCTAACACCGTCACGCCCTATGAACCTCATGACAAGTATGTTCTGGTACACGCAGCACGGCTGAGGCACCTCGACCCCCGCCTCATACATCCTCTTGAGATTCGAGAACTCCTTCCTAGCCCAGACAGCCATGAGCTTGTGCCGCGGGAGCTTGCCTATCCACTCGTAGCGGGGGTCACCCCTTATGTACCTCCATATACTCTTCCTGAACTCCGCCGTAACCGTGAGGTAGATCTTCACTGCCAGGTCCTCGCCCGAGAAGCCCTTTGCCCAGTAGACACGCGCCTCCTTACCCGCGGACACCACGCCCTTAAGGACCTTTATGCAGCGCCTACGCCTAAGCTCCATCACGCCCAGAACAGTTCTCCTATCAAAAACCTCTTCCACAACCTCGAACAGGTCTTTATCCTTAAGCCTTGGCTGTGAGAGGCGGCGGTTCAGCTCAGCATCTACTCTCTTCTCAACCTCGTCCTCCAAGGCTTAGAAAGCACCTACGCTCTCTATGAATTCCTGGGATATCAACCCCTGCTGTATAAGCTTCCTAACCTCATCACGCGAGTACCGGTGCACTATATCGCCCTTTGACGGCTGGAAGTCCCACGGCACTACCAGGACCACATCTCCCTCATTCATCCACACCCTCCTCCTGAACTTGCCCGGGATTCTGCACACGCGCGTAGCACCATCAACGCACCTAACCTTCACGTGGTCAGCACCTATAACCTCCTCTACCACGCATAGTACCTGGCCCTCCCCTGGGAGCACCAGCTCTCTAGACTCCTCATAGCTACGCCTACGCCTCTTCTTCTTGGCTATGTCTGCTCACCCTTACTTTAGTTTGAGGTGGATAGGCTCTTAATGAACATTTCCCTACTTCCTAAACCCTTCGATGAGCTCCGCATAGCTAACCCTCATCCTCCTCCCGCTGGAGTCCTCGAGCACGACGCCGTGACGCGAAACGCTGTCAACAGTATAGGCTCTGCCTCGGTAGACTAGGTAGTCCCCCCTCCTCAAGTTTATGAACCTTAGAGATATGTAGAGCCTGCCTCTCCTCCTCCCATCGCGGCTCCTCCTCACATCACCAAAGGACTCCACGAGCTTCGAGGGGAGATCTACGGATCTGCGCAGCACCTCTGCGAGCCTCTTGGCTACGAAGCTGCTGCCCACCTTGACGTCGAAGCCCCACCTATTCTCCTCAAGCTCCACGACGTCATTCGCAAACTCACTGGAGAGGGCTATGCTCTTCAGCTTCTCGACTACGCGCTCGTCATAGTTGAAGAACCTTACCTGCACAACAGCCTCAAACGTACCTCCTGCACGCCTGAAACACATAGGACATAGCCTCCTGCGCCACGAAACAGCGACCTCCCTCTCAATGCTCACAACAGCACGCCCCCCTAGCAGGAGCGCAACCGTGACCCTAGCCCTAGGCTCATCGAACTCCATGGACACGTCCACCGATAGCAGCTTCGCGTTAGGATCCCTGGCCCTGATGCCCGAGCGGATAAGCTCCTTGGCCCGCTCCATGAACTCCTCGTAGCTTGATACGGGCAGCCACCTACCCCTAACCCTTATCGAGTAGCAGCGGGGGCAGTACGTTATCTCAACACGCTGCGAGATCTCAACGGGTCTACGTACCTCTACATAGCACCGGGGGCACAGGCCTGCTATGATAGGCCTATCCGGTGCTTCGGGAGCACCACACCTAGCACAGAAACGCGGCACAGCCTCACCACCTAGTCTCCCTAACTATTTGCAGATGCAGCTGCCCACCAACCTCGAGAACAGCCTCACGAGCACCAAGCCCCTCCTTTATGGCGAGCTCAACTATCCTCCTCCCAGTAAGCACTGCGATATCTGCGACCGCTATGTGTTCAAGCGCCTCACGCTCCCCTACGAGCACCCCTCGATAGAAGCTCTCAGGAACCTCGAGAACAACACCGCGGGAGGTATCTACGAACTTCTTGCCTAGCACCTCCTCATCGCATATCGCCACCACTATAGAGCCCTCGGCCCTATAGACCTTGAGGTAGAAGCGGCCCGCCATAGCCCGTGAGCACCGCCTTATATAGGCCTAACAAATGTCTCGGCACCACAGGCGAGGCACTTTATGATCCATACCTTGCCCTTGCGCCTCTCAAGCACCGTATCGTAGCTACCACACGTCGGGCACTTTACGTAGGTCTCTATGAACCTCGTGAACAGCTGCTGTATGGTGTGCGGCGCGACCTTCCGGTATATCACCAGCTGCCCCTTATCATCAACAGCTCCCGGCATAGCGAGTTCGCGGAGCATGAACCTCATCACTATGCGGGGCTCCCTCCTAAGCCTATCACAAGCCTCGGCGAAGTTCCTCACGATAGTATGGGTACTTACGTACTCTATCTGGAGCACTGGGAGGTCGTAGGCGCGCATACTGCGCTTAGGCGGTAGCTTCGAGTAGAGCCTGGTTAGCAGAGCTTCGTAGTTCTTCAGCAGCTCAACACCCCTGCTCATACCCTTCACCCCATTCCATAGCTAGCCCTAGTCTCTGCATACCCAGTATATTAGCTTAATTACCTAGGCTGTAGGGGGTGGGCACTGTATGAGGGTGTACATAGAGACCTACGGGTGTGCGCTGAACCGCGGCGACTCAGCATTCATGAAGAGCGTGCTGATACGCTCAGGGCACGAGATAGTTGATAGTCCTGAGGATGCGGATGTGATCGTGATCAATACCTGTGTCGTTAGGTACGACACTGAGGTCAGGATGTTCAAGAGGATATCAGAGCTGGCTAAGATCAGCAGGGGTAAGAAGCTCATAGTTGCGGGGTGCATGGCTAGGACCCTGCCTTACACGGTCCACCGGTACGCGCCGAGCGCCATACTGCTATCGCCTCAGAACATCCATAGAGTAGCAGAGGTTGTTGAGAGAGGTACCCCTGGATCCCTTTACATAGATGGGGTGCGCACATACCCAGACGTACCCGTATATGCGGAGGGCGTCAAGGCTACGATACCCGTGGCTGAGGGATGCCTAGACCGCTGCTCCTTCTGCATAGTACGGATCGCTAGACCCGTGCTGAGGAGCATAGCTATTGAACGCGTGGTCAGCACGATTAAGGAGCTCGTATCCCAGGGGGTTAAAGAGATCGAGATAACAGCTCAGGACCTCGGGGTCTATGGTTACGACTTGTACGGAAGACCTGCGGTTACCGACCTGCTTCGAGAGATCCTCGACAAGGTCCAGGGGGATTACATGGTGAGGCTCGGCCAGATGAACCCACGGTGGGTTGTTAAGTACATAGACGAGCTCATAGAGCTTATGAAGGACCGCAGGGTATACAAGTACCTCCACCTACCCGTGCAGAGCGGGGATGACAAGGTCTTAGAGATTATGAGGCGGGGATACACCGTAGAGCTGTTCTATAGCATCGTTAAGGAGCTACGCAGAAAGATCCCGGGAGTTCAGATAGCAACCGATATAATAGTGGGGCATCCGGGTGAGGATGAGGAGGCGTTCAAGAACACGCTAAGGCTTCTCGAAGAGCTTGAGATAGATAGGGTTCATATAGCGCGGTTCAGCCCAAGACCCTTCACACCCGCAGCTGCGATGCCCCAGGTGCCAGATCCCGTGAAGAAGAGGAGGAGTAAGGAGGCTGAGAAGCTCTACGAGGCTGTAGGGCTAAGGCTCAACCTCGAGTACCTCGGCGCCTACGCAGAGACCCTAGTATCGGAACGCGGGTTTAGAAAGGGGACTGTTATTGGTAGGCTCTACAACTACAGGCCCGTCGTGATACCCGCGAGGCAGGAGGAGCAGAGCCTCTTGGGCAGGCGAGCGCTTGTTAAGGTAGTAGACGCGACGTTCTTCGACCTCCGCGCAGAGCTAATTAGAGTGAGGTAGCCCAGTTAAGCCTAGGCGATGATGAGCTCGGTTTTAGGTGAGTGGTGAACGGGGTCTTGAGTGCTGACGCCTTTTCTAGGTGCCGACCAACCCCTTAGACGAGGGGACGCACCCTCCTCGCTGCTACCAGCGCTATAGGTGCTGCCATAAGCACCACTGCAGATGCTGCTAGGAACGCTACGGAGGG
>QMWY01000088.1 GCA_003661865.1 Thermoprotei archaeon | reverse complement strand
CCTATGCACATTACCAGGCTTGGGGTAGGCGAGTGGTTCTAGAGCGGGCCCTAGGGAGAGGTAAAGAGGGCAGTACTCGCGTAACGCCACGGGAATTCCCCAGCGTCCCTTTAGACCTCAGGGGGATGAAGAGTCTTGACCACACTGAGGCGCGTGATGAGGCGGTGGCTGTTGGACCCGATGAGAGGGAATGCTTAAAAAGGCTGGTGAGCAAGGTAGCGTGCGAACGAATTCGACCCGAGTTGAAGTACATGTCGGAGGAGGAGATGGGGGTTAACCCCCGCGTAACCCAGGTGAAGGACCTCAAGCCCGGTATGGAGAACGTCAGTATCGTCGTACGGGTCATAGATTCTCTGGGGATAAGGAGCATAATGACTAGGGCTGGCCAGAGGACCATAGGGGAGTACCTTGTCGGGGACTCCAGTGGGCGAGTGAAACTCGTTGCCTGGGGCAGCAAGGCGTCTGCCCTGAGCAAGAACGAGGTTGTGCTCATAGAAAACGCATGGGTTTCCCAGTACCGCGGAGAAGTCCAGGCCAACATAGGTAGGAGCAGCCGAGTCACAGAGCAGCCAGATAGCGCAGCGCCACCCGCTGAGGAGATCCCCGAGGAGGGGCCCAAGCCTGTAGAGGGCTATAGGCCTCCGAGCCGTGGCGGAGCCACGTACCCAAGGCGCCGCTACCCCGGTAGGTCCCGCGGTGGCTGGAGAGGAGGTTTCTGATGGAGGAGAGCAGCAGGTACCTCAAGCAGGGAGAGGAACTGGGGGTAGAGCAGGGAGGAGTTCTGATAGCGATTGCCGGTGAGAAGGTCTACGCAGTCACCCCAGCAGCCTACTACGTGTGGCGCATGTGCGATGGCTCCACAACGGTCGGGCAGATAATAGATGATATCGTGAGCAGCACGAAGCTGAGCCGTGAGGACGTCAAGGCGGCCGTAAGCACGATAATCCAGCAGCTCCTAAGCGCAGGACTCGTCAAACCTGCTGAGGAGCCCAGCTCCTAGCAGCACCCTTTTTCTACCACCACCCCCCACCTAGGCATGGGCGGAGACATGAAGCTCGTATTCCTAGGGCCGCCTGGCGTGGGTAAGGGGACCTACGCCAAGATCCTAGTTAGGAAGTATGGGATCCCCCACATTTCCACCGGGGACATATTCCGCGAGGAGATCGCACGTGGAACGCCCCTGGGCAGGAAGGTTAAGGAATATGTTGAGAGGGGGCTCCTTGTACCAGACGAGATAGTGATAGAGATAGTTAGGCAGAGGCTCTCGCGAGAGGACTGCCGCAGGGGCTTTATACTCGACGGCTTTCCGAGGACCATAGAGCAGGCGAGGGCCCTCGAGAACATAGTGTCCATAGACGCTGCCGTACACTTCTACGCACCCATGGAGGTGGTTATAGACAGGATCTCGGGTAGGCTGGTGTGCCCTCGGTGCGGAGCTATATACCACGTGAAGTACAGGCCCCCAAAGGTCCCGGGTATATGCGATGTGTGCGGGGCTAAGCTTGTGAGGAGGCCCGATGATAGACCTGAGGTCGCCCGGAGGCGCTACGAGATCTACTACAAGACCATGAAGCCCGTGATAGAGTACTACCGCAGCAAGGGGCTCTTAATAGAGGTAGACGCATCGCGTGAGTCCGCTGAGGAGGTTGTTGAGGAGCTTGAGAGGGAGCTTAGGAGAAGAGGAGTGATCTCCTGAGGCTCAAAGCTTTGACTCCGCGGAGCAGGGATGGGGGTGAGCTAGACGAGCTAGACATAGAGATACTGAGCGCTCTCTCTAGGAACGGTAGGCTAGGTGTCCGAGAGCTGGCCCGTATGCTAGGCCGTCCCGCCTCGACGATCTCCCAGCGTATAAGGGGGCTGGAGAAGAGGGGTTTCATCAGGGGGTACACAGCCCTAATCGACCATAGGCGACTCGGTTTCGATATACTTGCACTGATAATGCTTAACGTGGAGGGCGGGCACATAGAGGACATCGAGAGGATGCTTGCTAAGGAGCCTAATGTACGGGCGGTGTACGACATCACCGGCGAGTTCGACGTTGCTGTCATAGCGCTCTTCAGGAGGGTTGAGGAACTCGACAGGTTCATCAAGCGCATCCTGAGGAACCCCTACGTGAAGCGTAGCGTCACGAGCATAGCGTTCAAGGCTGTTAAGGATGAGCCTAACATAGACCTTGGCACGGCTCTGCGCTCGGCAGAGGGTTACCCCCCGAAAGACAAGGGATAGATATCAATCACATCGCCATCCCTAGGCACATAATCCTCGTACACCACCTCGCCACCTACCATAAACATCAGGCCCTCACGCCTGCTAAGCCCTACAAGCTCAGCGATTCTCCTGAGGTCCTCATCACCCCTAAGCACCACCACAACCTCTTCCCTTGCTCCACTCCGCGCAAGGGATCCGTGAAGCCGTACCACAACCCTTCTAATAGCCACCACCCATCACCCGCTTTTAAGTATTAGGAGCTATATCGTTGAAGGGTGCAGCGCAGTGCAAAAGGTGTACCGCGAGGAGTGGATAGGCGAGTTCAGGTTCATAGAGTACGAGGATTATTCACCGGCAAGGCCAAGCTACATGATCATAGCCCTACCCGACGCCGGTCTTGTGAGCGTGATAGCGGCTAGCCACATGATAAAGAAGCTGGGCATGGAGGAGGTCGGGGGTGTGGACTCCTACACATACCTACCCCCCGTGATTGTGGTCCACAAGGGCAACGTGAGGCCCCCGGTTAGGATATTCACTAGGGACAACCTGCTGCTTATCTACACGGAGTTCCTACCGGCATCCGCAGCTATACCTGCCCTCGTGAACTCGCTCCTAGATTATGGAGCTAGGAAGGGTATCGACAACCTAGTGTGCATGACGGGGATACCCATACCCAACCGCTTCGAGGTTGATAAGCTTAGGAGCTTCTACGTGCCGAGTAACCCCGATGTGGATAGGGTGGCTCGCGGCCTAGGGATAGAGCCTTTCGAGAACGGGTTCCTGGTAGGGCCGTACGCGATACTGTTCAAGGAGGCGCTTAGGAGGCGTATGAACGCTGTGATGTTCTTAACGGAGTCCTTCATGGAGTTCCCGGACCCCGAGGCATCCGCTAAGAACCTGACCCTGCTATCACGCTTCGTGGGTGTGGAGATCGATGTTAAGGAGCTGCTGGAGCAGGCGGAGCTGATAAGGCTCAGGGCTAGGGAGCATATGAAGAGGGTTATGCCCAACCTAGCGCAGATGCGTAAGGAGTACGAGTACGCCCCGCCGCTCTATACATGAGCGGGGTGGAGCGGTTGAGCAGCCCTGAGGACGAGCTCGAGGAGATCTTCCGCAGGATCAACGAGCTTAGGAGGAGAATCGAGAGCTTCGTTGAGGAGGCTGTTAGGAGGAGCTTAGAGGGTACGCGGAGGCAGGCTGTGGAGGCGCTGAGGCCTCTATGGAGCTCTGAGGGCGTTCTAGAACCTCTATACTCAGTTAGGGATACGGGGCGCGAGTATGTCGTCTACGTAGACCTGCCATACGCAAACGAGGGCACTATAGATGTCAAGTTCATCGGGAACGAGATGGTTATCGAGGCAAGGCTTAAGAGCGAGGTCGCTATCAATGGCTGGCACAAGAGGTACCAGGAGACCAAGTTCCATAGCTACAGGGCTGTTGTCAAGCTTCCCGTTGCCCCCGACCCACGGCGGGTAAGGATACGCGTCAGGAAGGGGGTTATACAGGTGGTGATCCCGAAGGACTAGCAGCGCCATGGAGCATGGCGAGGAGCTCCTCATAGCGCTCCTGAAGCCCTATGCCGGTAGGGGATGCATTGAGAGCATAGAGGAGAGGCTAAGGGGGCTCAGCGTAGGCTACGAGCTGCTGGGCGTATACGGTAAGCGCGTGCTGATCGCTATACGCGGGTCGCTACGTTCGGAGGACCCGTGCGCAGCGCTAAGAGGTGTTAGGTGCGTATCGCGCGCTGTACGTGTACACTACTCAGAGACCCCGAGCAGCTGGGATCTCGACACGGTCTGCTCGACGTGCGTGGAGCTGGGCAGAGACCTTGTGCTTAAGGAGGGCTTGGGACATGTAGATGTGAGGAGGTGGGACAAGTCTAAGCCTTTTACAAGCGCGGAGCTGGGGCTATGCGTTGCAAGGAGGCTGGGTCTGAAGCTGGCGGGGGGAGGGGCTGCTAAGGCGCTGTTCGTAGGTGTGGACAAGGATGAGCTCTTCGTAGGCGTCGTCTATAGGTGCGCTCCCCTACCTCCCCGTGGTCTGCTAGAGGGGGTTGTAGCTGTCGTTGAGCCCATAAGTACTGTTTATGAGATGCTCGACCTCGTGCAGCTCTCACGGGCCCTAGGTGTGGAGCTCAGGCTTCTCGGAGGGGATAGCGTTAGGAGCCTCCTGAGGAGAGCGCTAAGCGCCTTAGGGCTCGAGGAGAGGGCCGGGCTCAGGGTTAGGGTCGCGGACTCCGTGATCGAGGCGCTTAGCGGTGTCGACGCCTATGTGGTCCTGACCCCCTATGGCGATTCCGACGAGAGCGTGCTCGCAAGTATAGCATCTGAGTACCCCCGCCTAGCCCTGGTTCTTGGCAGCGAAACGCGCGATGTTAGTGAAGAATTCAGGCGGGGGGCCTTGGCTGAGGTCAGGCTCGGGCCACCCTCCTCGAAGCCCATGCGTACATCAACAGCCCTTGCATACGCCCTAGGGGTGATCGCACTTGCGAGGCTCAGCCACGGGTAAGCCCTATGCCCTCCACGGATACCGTATACGGCCTGCCCTCCTCACCCCCCTCTAGGAGCTCCACGCGCGCACCCAGCACAAGCTCAACGAGCTTTATCATGGTCAGGGCGTGCATCGTTAGCGATGACGCCCTAAGGCAGCTCCTCCCCCTCGCTAGGGCCGCTAGCGGTATGAGCATGTCCCCCGCATGCCTATCGAGCGCAGCCCCGCTCCTAAGCTCCTCTAAGAGCTTCTCGGCAGCCTCGCGACCAACCTCCTCGGCGGGCTTGCCGCGCGCGCCTAGCGCATCGGCTCCCAGCACGCTTCTCTCGGCGAGGACCGCCAGTACTACACCGCTGCCCGGCCCTAGGTGGGGATCGCGCCCCTTCTCATAGTACTCCAGGTCTATATCGATCGGAACGCCGAGGTTGGCGGCGCGCAGAACCTCCTCTGCGGACCTCGCCTGCCTCTCAGCCACGTGGCGGGGGAGCCTAACGGCGTGGGAAACACCTACGATCCTACGCAGGGCTCCGCGCTCAACCTTGTCCACGGGTCTGAGCATGCCTGGTGGGTTGCGCACCGTAACCCTAACGATGCCCCCTCCGCGCGGGTAGTGCCCCCTGCGGATCACCCTGAGGTCAAGCTCGAGTCCCATCTCCCTGAGGAGGGGTATCAGCACAAGCCTCACGTAGTCCACCGGAGGGCTCCACGGAACATCGGTGCCTCCGCGGATCTCCACCTCCACCGGACCTGGGGCGAAGGGGAGCACTGGTATCAGGGACTGGAGCACCAGCGTCACCGACCCCGCCGTACCTACGTCGAAGCGGAAGGATCCTGACCTTATGCCCCGGGGCTCGAAGAGGAGCTGTGTCGACCTTAGAACCGCGCCCTCGACACGCGCATTCGTAAGTGTTGCCAGCGCCCTGACGGCTGTCAAGTGCTGGTTTTGGAGACCCGGGTTCCTCCTCTTGGCCCTTATGTTGAATATCTTAACGGGCTTGCCCGTCACCGCCGATAGCGCGAGGGCTACCCTCAGTATCTGCCCCCCGCCCTCACCCATGCTCCCGT
>QMWY01000087.1 GCA_003661865.1 Thermoprotei archaeon | reverse complement strand
TGATAAAAATATGTGGTATGTGACGAAAAATGGGTGTTATCTTCCTAGATGGGCTGGTTCCATATTGGCCTTGCCCTTACGCCGAACTCCCTCTTTAGATCTGGCATCGCTAGGCATTTCTTATCTAATGTGCCGTCCTTCCAGCAGTCCTTTAGTTTGGCGTCCATCCCTATATCCCTAGCTATGCGGCTGTACTGCTCGCTTATGACGGTTCCAGCGGTCTTGTAAACGCCTCTTGGGGTCTTGAACTCTCCCTCAATTGATACCCTAACGGGCATATGATCACCATAGATATCTTGGACGCGGTGGGTATATAAGTTTTAATCTGCCGGCGCCGACTTAGGTAATGGGTGGTGCATGTGCCTGATGATTTCGAGGCGATAAAGTTCGCGACCCTGTGCAGGATGGTCGGTGGGCACCCCCAGTTCCTGCGCTACATCGACAGCCACGGGAATGCGCACGCAATCATAAGGTGCTACGACGGCAAACCGATGAGCCCAGACTCTAGGGAGTTCGTGATCTCCAAGCGGCTGTACGCGCTACTCGGCTCGGAGAGCGACTGGTACTACATAAACAAGGAGTATAGGGATCAGGTCGAGGCCGCGTATCGCCTCCTGACGCTCAAGGGGCATAAGAAGGAGGTAGTGGTATAGTGCCATGTAGTCCTTAGTCAGCACAGCCACACGCATAGTGAATCCCTTTCCTCATTGTACTGCGCATCGATTACTGGGAAATCGCCCCCCGCTCCCAAATTTTCTGGATTCCAACTCGGCGTTTTTGCCAAACCTCTCTGCTTCATAATTAGATGCTGACGGGGTAAGCGTCTCGGCATACACATGCCTAGCTGTCAGCCTAAAATCCCTACCCAGTTTCTTGGGCGATAGCCTTATCGCGTTATCCTTGCCGACCTCCACCCGCATCGACGTCACGCCTAGGGGGGAACGTATTTAAGACGGGGGGCGCCACACATAGTTGGTGGTATTAGTGGGCAAGAGGCCGTCAGAAATAGTTGAGGAGATGTGCAGGGGCCTAGGTGGCAGGATAACTAGGACTAGGAATGGCGATGTCGAATGCACGCTCACGATAAAGCATGACGACATTAGCCCAGAAGGCGTGATAGACGAGGATCTCGGGTCGTTTAAGGTTTACCTTTTCGACCACTACAGGGGAATCTTTGCGGACGAACTGAGCGAGGAGGTAATTAGGAACAAGGATAAGTACAACTACTTCGTCGTAGTCGATCTTGAAACAGAAAGGGCCGTCTTCCCGATACCTAAGGATGTTGACATAGAGTTCGATTTCGACTGGCTACACGGAGCGCTCCACGAGGCGAACGTATTCCTAGGCAAAAATACCCAAGTGGCTACCGACGTATTCGTGAGCAGCGATGAGCCCAGAAGGATCACGATCAGATCTGAGGACGCGTTTAAATCGATACGCATATGGCTTGACTAGGGGTTCTGCCTTCATGGTCGCCTATCAAACGCCTAACGGTTCCACTAGGTACTTGCAACGGTCGCGCTACTTTCGGCCATGCCGGTCTCCTTTTTCTCTTTTTTAGCGGCCGGCTCGTACATGGGGCAGTATTCGTTCGGGCTTATCTGGCAACCGGTGCAGCCGAGCTCCCTAGCCCACCTGCACGTGGCGCACCTGCCCTTAGGCCTGTGTCTGACAACGCTGAGGGCCAGCATGACGTCCAGTACGTTGAACGAGGGGTTTAACAGGCTTATCACTTCGCCCGTCTCGTGGTGCTTCAGCTTCCACTCGGGCTTGTACACGCACAGGCTTATGGTTCCGTCCACCCTCACGCTTATGGTTTTTATGCCCCCCTGGCACCTAGGGTTGTACGAGCGCATGCTACCGCCGTATATCCTGCTCAGGTAGACTATGAACGCCGGGTCGTCTATTATGCTGACCTTGGCATTATACAGCTCGTTAACCATCACGACGAAGTTGTACAGGGCCAGCACGTTGTTCGGAGTAAGGGCCTTCTCGTACGGCATGCCCTTGACAAGCTTTATCGTGTGCTCCCTGTTCCTGTTAATGCACTCAATGGACAGGTTCATTATGTCCGGCAGGTTGTGCCCTAGGTACACGCTCGTCAGCGATATGTTGCCGTACCTGTCCATCACGTCCCACAGGTGGTCGAACAGGCTTATGCCCCTAACCTTCTCGTGCTTCTCGTCGTAGTAGTCCACGCTCACGTATATGTTGTCGAAGGCGGTCAGTATCTTCTCGCTTACCATGTGAAGCCTAGATCCGTTCGTCTCCACGTTGACTGTCTTGAACCTGTAGGACGGGATGGCTTCGAACAGCAGGAAGTACAGGTAGTCCTCAGGGAGTATGAACGGCTCGCCGCCCAGTATAGTCACGTTTACAACGCCTAGGTTCTCCAGCGCCTCGAATATGATGTCTAGGTCGCCCTTTCTCATGGTCACCCTCTTCGCGTGGTTGCGCAAGTAGCAGAACGGGCACGACGCGTTGCAGTCTAGGGTTATGTCTATGAACGCGTTCTCGACCGACGTGTACCCTCTCATGCCCCATCACGTTACAAGTTACTGCAGGCGGCTAATTAACGGTACGCTTAATTTAAATACGGCGCGGAGGAGTATAACTCGGTGGTAGGAATGGAAGACAAGCCCAAGTTTAGGGCTACCGGAACCATAACTGTAGACCAGGAGGTAATAGACCTGTCCAAACTGGGAGAAGGCGAGTGCTACGAAATAATGGACGGCGACAGCAGGATAGGGTACCTATGCAAGGTAGGAGACCAGTATAGGGTGTTTAAGGAGGGAGAAATAATCATAAAGGAGTAGCGACCGCGCCGGATCGCTTTTTATCACGGTATTTTTTCAGGTCGGCATGATCGTCCTTAGGTAGCAGTTAACCTTTATTGCATTACCGACGTCTTCGTGATCACACTCGTAGCACGCTATTACTTTTTCGGTACCGACGCACTCGACCTTGCTCTTGTTGTGCGCTACGAACATCATGTCGCAGCTTGTGAGCTTGGCCTTCCCCCTCGGGTGGGTGTGGAACCCGCCTATGCTCTCCTCGAAGATGGGGGGAGAGTAGACGAAGTCCTTGTTCCCTATGAAGACCACTGTGCTGTTGAAACCGTCACTGCACGGCACTATCTCTCCCTTCTCGCTAAGGCAGAAGTCGAAGGCCACCTCCTTATCTATTGCCGTGCTCAGCTTTGTAAGCTCCTTCATCAGCCTAACCGTCTCCTTACTGAACTTCAGCCTACCTCCCCTCCACTATCCTCCTTATCATCTTCATGCTGTACCCGACGCCAACTATCTTTGACAGCTCGTCCATGGCCTCCCTAGCCCCTATCTCCCCTCCCCTGAGGTTCTTGAGCGTGACTATGCACGAGGTAAGCTCTCCGACCGGCACGTTCCTGCCGTACACCTTCCTAAGGTACTTGAAGCACATGTCGGCTATTTCCTTCTCGCTACTGTAGCGACTCCTTCTGATATGCACGCCCTGATCGCCTCCCTCCGTGCCGAATCTTCCTGCTCCTGAAGTACACGCTCACGATCCTGTCTGCTAAAGAGGCGTTTATGTCCAGCTCTGCGAGCTTACTTAATGCTGACATCCTGTCCAGCTCGCCGGACTCAAGCTGGCTGAGTATCTCCGAGCACGCTATCACGTCCTCTGGGGACGGGCTTACGCCACTCTTCCTGAGCAGTATCCTGCACACAACATCCTTCCTGTCCAAGGATACCACCGGTGATTTATCGTCGCCCGCTTCTTTTATCGTTATCGGTTGATTTCGTGCCATGGCGCGTAATTTAAAAGAGAGAAATATAAGTGATCGTCGCAATAGCTTATACTGGTGACGGGGTTGAAGAGGAGGAAGACGATAGACGACGTGATAAGGAAGACCTGCTCTATCGTGCTGAAGAGGGGCGGAAGGGACGCGATAGACGACTTCGTGTTCTGCACGGACATACTGAGCAAGAGGGCATCGAACTCAATAACATACGAGGAGGCGCTCCAGCTACTGACAGACCTGTTCGACGACGTTTCAAAGGCGAAGAAGGTATTAGACCGATTCGAGAGGGAGGGAAGCAGGTACGGGCGAATCTAGACCCGCACCGCGTGGTGCCGTCGTAATGAGGCAGGCACGTCAGGCAGGCAGGACGATAGAGGAGATACCCGTAGAGGATGTGCTAAACTGGCTGGCCGACTTCGTGCAGTCAAAGCTGGAGGGCATGAGGTGCCCGTGCGGCTTCGGCTCACTATCGGCAGTACCGGGAAGGAAGAAAAGGATCGACATTAGGGGCAGGTCGGTACTCGGCAGGGTCGTCAGGAGGATATACGTCAAGCAGGACTACTACTGCGTCGGAACTAGGAACAAGAAGGCGATATCGATAAAACTGGATATTAAGATCTACAAGCACTAAGTCGCGGGCTTCACACTATAGTCCTCCTTACGTCCGGCTTGTTTTTCTCGAACCACTCCTTGATCAGAGATATCTCATCCCTGTACATCTCGTTTAGTGTGGCCCAGTCGTTCCTTATCCTGTCAAGCGTGTCGTACCACTCCTCGCTCACCTGCACCAGACCGCCTATCCCCCTTACGCCGTAGCAGGTCTCTATGACCGAGTCCTCCAGCCTAGTGCCGAACCGGGTCCTGTATGTGGGCTGACCGCCCATCAGCCTGCACGCCACCCCCCACCCGAGCACCTCAAGCTCGTCCCTAGCAACATCCCTCCCGAGCCTAGATTCTAGGAACTCCTCCAGCCTCCTGATCTCGTCAGGGGTGAGTATCCTTTCCAACGCCATAACGCGCACCAGATTACTAGTACGCCAAGTCGTTATTTAACGGTTTTCCCAGACCAATAACGATTTATACAAAGAACGCCCAAGTATGTGTTGAGGGTAGTGCGCATGGCACTAAGCATAGGGATGTTCATCAACATAGTGCTGTCGCTGACGCAGATGGCTAGGAACAGGCTGTCAGCAGTAAGTGCCCTAGCCGCCATGTCAGTATCGATATTGACCGGCATAATAGTAGACCTGCTGCTCTTCGTCACGGGCGCATACGTCCCGATAGCCAAGCTCGGCCTAGGGTACGAGGTATCCGTAGACCCAGTATCCTTCGTGCTCATGCACGCGCTGATGACCATCATCGGAGCCGTGGCCGGCCTCATTTACAGGAAGATGAGGGAGATGATATGATGGACGGCAGGGTAGAGGAGTTCACGACCGGAGTAATGGCGATGACCTACATCATGCTGACATCGATCATAGTGCTGTCGTGGCTCTCAGTCGTCTACGCCGAGACGTTCAAGATGGGCATAGTATACCTAGTGCTGATGCTCATCAGCTTCGTGACATTCCTATTCAAGGTCACGGGTCTGGAAATACCTATTGAGTTCACAGGCTTCAAGGACGAGCCTGGGGAGGACATGGCACTAGGCTTCTTCATAGGCATAATGCTCAGCATGCCAGTAATGGCGGATCTGATAGAGCCTAGGGTCGGATCAGTAAGTGCGCCGATGGCCATGGGTCTGATAATAGCGGTGCCGGTGGTTGAGGAGCTGTTCTTCAGGGGAATAATACTGACTACGGTCGGGGAGATGACAAACGAGATGGTTGGCCTACTTACGCAGGCGGTACTCTTCAGCCTCTACCACGTATCGGTCTGGGGAACCGACATCAACAGCGTGATTATTGGAGTAATGATAGGGTTGCTGATGGGGTGCCTAGTCGTGTGGAGGGAGTCCGTCGAGTCGGCCATAATAGCCCACATGATGTTTAACGCAATAACGATCCTGTGGGGAACGCTCGGGGGTGTCGCGTAGG
>QMWY01000086.1 GCA_003661865.1 Thermoprotei archaeon | reverse complement strand
GGGCTAGAGAAACTGGTTCTTGGCATACCTGAGGAAGCTGTTGATCACCTGCACCACGCCCTACGCCACCTAGCAAGGGCGCTGGTTGGTGAGGGCAGCCCCACCACGCTATTCCCCGCGTACGATGTGGAGGTGGAGATGGTCCTGGGGAAGAGGAGCAGCGCCCTGGCTGAGCTGCTGAGGGAGGTGATGGGTGCTAGGGCTAGGTGCAGGGTTGGCGAAGATGAGGCGGCGAACCTGCTCGCCCGGACATGGGATGCGGCTGCCCAGAACCTAGGCGTGGAGATACCTCGGCTTAACAGGGTTGTCGAGCTGTGCGGCGGCGGAAGGATTAGGGATGTAGAGGTGCCGCTATTCGTGCATAGGGAGGAGCGCGGCATAGCTGTTCGGTGCGGATCGACCGTGGTCAAGCCCTAGCGGTGCGCTACCGGGTAAACCTCCTCGATCGCCTCCACCACCTCACGCCGACCCTATGCCCAAGGTCGTTGAGGGCCCTTGCCAGATCTGCGAACCCTTCGCCGAAACCCGTTTGCGATCACCAGGACCCTATCCCCATGCTTAACTAAGGTTTGCTACAGTGGTCTCGAGACCCCTAAAACCCTCCTAAGCTTAGACACCACGCCCCCTGTAGAACTCTAGGAACCCAGGATCAAGGTCGGGGTTCGTACTCTTCCTAGCCATAGCAAGCCTAACCCTATTAGTAACCTCTGTAGGCCCCGGAGTCGTGATCAGGTACCTGTGAAGAACCCCGCCATCAAGACTCGCCCTCGGTAGGGAATAGCCCTAGGTAAGAATTATGCAGAGCTGAGAACAGTCATCAGGATAAAAGGATATACATAGGGTGCATGGGCACGGTGTGCGCAGCTAGCTCTACGGGCGATACCAATATAGGTGTCCCAACACAAACGTGTATGTGGGTGCACAGTAGTGTCTGTGAACTTCACAGTTAGGATTCCTAAGGAGTTAGCGGCTAAGATGCGGAAGTATAGAGAGATCAACTGGAGCGAGGTGATTCGTAGAAGTATCGAGAGGTTCATCGCGGAGCTCGAGGAGGCTAAGAGCGTGGAGACCCCATACGAGATCTTGGAGAGGCTTAGGGAGATCGGTGTTAGAGAGGAGGACATAGTTGTGTACGGTGAGGAGGCTGAGGAGAGGTACCATAGGGATATGGTGGAGAAGGAGTGGCAGAGAAGCTCTACGATACAAGTGCAGTGATAGAGCTCATAGCTAGGAGGAGGCAGAGGTACGTACCAGGTCCAGTAACGATATTCACAGTCGTAGAGTACCCTCCCTCACTGAAGTACGTTCCCGAGGTTATCTACCCTACCAAGAGGGACTACGCCCTAGCGATCAAATGGCAGGTGATGCTTAGGAAGCGTGGCAGCCCACTACCAGCCGTAGACCTGCTGATCGCAGCTATAGCGTTTAACAGGGGCATGGAGCTTGTTACGCTAGATAAGCACTTCGAGGCTGTGAAGCAGGTAGAGCCTCAGCTCAGGATAGTGAACAGGGTTTAGAACCCCCTGGGTACTGGGGCTGTGCATAGCCTTTTCGCTTAAGGAGCCCGAGGCGGTGTTTAGAAGAGCGTGGAGGCGGGACAGTGTACTTAGGGAGGGGGTTATGCGCAATGATGAGAGACCCCAGTTAATGAGCCGCGAGGCGATGAGGTTTTCAGCGGCGGCTGAGTAGCTAGAGGCCGCGCCTCTCCCTCTTCCCAAGCTCGTCTCTGAAGCACCAGAGCCCCTCGCCAAAATCGAGGAGCACTACCCTGAGCTTCCCAAGGAGCTTATCGTTGAGCAGTACGTACCGCGCTCTTGGCGATAGGAGTACGGTGCTTATGACAGGACCTTCAATCCTGTCCTCGGTGACCACGTAGACCTTGGCGACGTACCTATACCGTAGCAGCTCGACCTCCCTTCCATCCCCCGTGATCTTGGTGTATGCATCGGGTTTAGCAACCTCTGGGAGCCTAAGCTCGTTAGCCACGTCTACAGGTAAGAGAACCTCGGGCTCTACACCCGTAAACCCGCTGCTGGCGATACCCACAACATCGATGCTCTTAGCCCTGTCCCTCCTCTCTATCCTTACCCTTAGCCTCAGCACCCCTAACCACCCCCTGGATCCAGTAGCGCTAGCAACTGGTCCTCTTCCTCCAGTAGCGTTAGCAGGAGCTCCTCCACACCTACCCCCGTACCGTAGCTATGCATGGAGGCTAACGAGTATTGGGATCCCTAGATGCTCTCCAAGCCAATGATCTACGGCGTGGTGCTAGGGCAACGGCGAAGCGCCTAGAAACGCTGCCTGAGCGCTAGGGATTAAGCTTCCCGTCTACTGATGACCGATATGCTATGTACCCCACATACTCTAGCCTGCCCGTAATGGGATTCACCATGTATCCCAGGCTCTCCAGCGCTATTACCCCGAGCACCTGGGCATCGCCCTTCTCAGCGAACACCACCTCCACATCAGCCTCGTTACCCTCCATCTCGAGTGTGACGAGACCAGTCCTCCTCTCTATGACGCACCCCTCGATCGTCTTGAGCCTACGGGTTCTCCTGGGCCTCACCCTCAGCTCCTCTAGAACCCTCCTATCGATCCACGTAAGCATAGAGCCCGTATCTACCAGGAGGCTAAGCTCTCTAGACGCACCGTTATCAGGGTTCTTAACCCTGACCCTAGCGATCGTAAGTCCCATACCAGCACCCAGGACATGTGTTGCACAGCCAAGGTATATCACCTATGCTTAGCTACGCACCGAGCTACACAACACCACTCCTCTTAGCTAGAAGCTCTGCAGAGCATCAGTGATGAGGCTACTCATCACGTATCAGCAACCTACCCTATCATCACGTCTGGGGGGTTCCGGGGCTGAGCGGTGCTTACAGGGGGCTAAGAACCTGGCTGCGGATAGGTCCCGGGGCTGCTTTACGAGGCCCTTTCCTCGATGGGCCAGGCTATTTAGTGTTCCTAGCTGTTGTGGTGGTTAGGGTTGGGCTGTGGGCCACGTATGGGTTGAGGCGCGTTTCTGCCGGTTAGATAGGTCTAGGTGTAGGGATGTTAGGGCGCTGTGTGGATACGGGTGCTACGCTAAGCGTTGTTCCTAGGCGCCTAGCAGATGAGCTTGGGCTGGAGCCGCGTAGAGTAGACGGGGTTCAGAGGGGTGCGGGGCTCATAGAGGTTCTGCGTGCGCCCGCGGTCGTAGCTGTTGAGGGTAGGGAGACGGTATCAGAGGTCTGGATAAGCGACGTGATCGATAAGCCGCTGACAGGGGCCATGATCCTTGAGATGCTGGGGCTGGAGGCGGATCCCAGAACCGGTAGGCTTAGGGAGGCTCCCCTCCTCCTCTACTGCTACAGCAGAGCTGTTGGGGCTGCGGGCCCCGGGCATTGAGAAAGGGTCTTCGCTTAGCCCTGCGTAGGTATCTACCCGGGCTAGGCCTTGTCCTCTGCTCCGAGGCCCATCAGCGAGCTGATCTCCCTTCGAGGTAGGCGCGCCCTTGTCACCGGTGCCGCTTCGGGTATCGGGGAGGCGATCGCCCTAAGGTTTGCTGAGGCGGGCGCCGATCTCGTGCTCGTCGATATAGATGCCGATGGGCTCTCCCGGGTCAAGGAGCGTATTAGGGGGCTCTACGGGGTTGATGTGGAGGTTTTCCGCGTCGATCTCTCTAGGAAGGAGGAGATCGATGGGCTCTGGGAGTCGCTGAGGGGTAAGGAGCCCGACACCCTTGTCAACAACGCTGGTATCTACGTGTTCAGGGACTTCCTAGAGGTGGACGAGGCGCTCCTCGAGAGGACCCTCGGTGTGAACCTCAAGGCCGTGTTCTGGATGTGTCAGCACATGATAAGGGCCCGTGGCGATAGGGGAGGGGTGATCATAAACGTAGGGTCTATAGAGGCTATACTCCCCTTCGCCCGCGGCCTGGTGCACTACGACGTGAGCAAGATGAGTGTCATAGCCCTTACCCGGGCCCTCGCCCGTGAGTACGGTAGGAAGGGGTATAGGATAAACGTTGTTGTGCCTGGGGGGATCAGGACCCCGGGTGTTGAGAGGCTTAGGAGGGAGGCGCTGCTGAAGCTGAGGATAGATGTGGTGAAGACGGGTATGGAGTTCATGAGCAGGCTCCCCCTCGGGAGGCTGGGTGAGCCCGACGAGGTTGCGCGCGTAGTGCTCTTCCTAGCATCGGACCTCGCTAGCTACGTCCACGGAGCCGTTGTAGTGGTTGACGGCGGGTTCCTATCGGCCTAGGGATCCTTATTTCTCTTCTAGGCGCGGTACCCGATCGGTGCCCGAGCCCTGGGCAGAGGCCCCAAGATAGCCTTCATAGGCGCTGGGAGCGCTAGGTGGACGAGTAGGATCCTCATAGATATCTACCTGACGGAAGGGCTTAGGAACTCTGAGGTATGGCTCATGGACATCGATGAGGAGAGGCTCAGGCTCATCACCACCTTTGCTAAGCGCTACGCCGAGGAGCTCGGGGTTCCCGTAGAGATCCACGCAACTATGGATAGGCGCGAGGCTATCAGGGATGCGGACTTCGTGATCTCCTCGGTCCTTGCCAAGGGCTACACCTACTACGAGACCATGAGGGATGTTTCTGAGAGGTACGGTTACTACCGTGGGATAAACAGCGTTGAGTGGAACATGGTGGCGGACTACCACACGATCTGGGGCTACTACCAGTTCAAGGTGCACATGGGTATCGCTAGGGATATCGAGGAGCTCGCCCCCGACGCCTGGCTCCTCATAGTTGCCAACCCTGTGCTCGAGCTAACGACGATGATAGGTAGGGAGACCAAGGTGAAGGTCGTTGGGATCTGCCACGGGTTCCTAGGGTTCCGCGCAGCGCTCGAGGTCTTGGCTATGAGGCTCGCTAAGGAGAGGCTGGGGAGGGATATAACCCAGCTGTGCGCAGCCCACGACCCCGAGTGCTATAGGTACCTCTTCAACCTGGTGGACCTAGGGGATGTGGAGTTCGAGATGGCTGGGCTGAACCACGATATATGGCTCACGAGGTTCAGGTACGCCGGCGAGGATGCGTACCGCTACATCGATGAGTGGGTTGAGGAGGATGCGGAGAGGTACTGGGGGGTTTGGCGCGAGTACACCACGAGCCCCTGGGACCTGGATCTGTGCCCAGCTGCCGTGGATATGTACAGGACCTATGGGCTGCTCCCCATAGGCGATACGGTTAGGGGTGGTACGTGGAAGTACCACTGGGACCTCAAGACTAAGCAGCGGTGGTACGGACCATACGGAGGGCCGGACTCGGAGATCGGGTGCGCTATAAGGATCCTGATCGTTAGGAGGAGTATCGAGGAGCTGAAGAGGACTGTCTACGACACCTCAACACCGCTTGTGCAGCGCTACCCGCCTAGGCCAAGCGGCGAGGTGCTCGCACCGATAATGGACTCGATCTACAACGACATCCCCCGGGACAGCTACGAACTCCCAACACCCCTGGGAACCGCGATCAAGGCCCCTATCTACGCAAACATTATGAGTAGGGGCACCCTGCCCCGCCTACCGAGTGACGTAGCCGTCGAGATCCCCGTCAGGGTCGATGGGAAAGGGATACACCCGAAGCCCGTAACACCACCAACGACAAAGGTGTTCAACCACGCCATCCTACCGCGCTACGTAAGGATGGAGTGGGCTCTGGAGGCTTTTCTGGAGGGTGGTAGGGATCACCTGGTGAACTGGCTTCTCTACGATGTGAGGACGAGGTCTATGAGGCAGGTTGAGGAGGTTATAGAAGCAATACTCAAGCTACCAGGAAACGAAGAAATGGCAAAACACTACAGCTAAACAATTCAGCACAGGCCAGTGCCCTATCCCGGCGGGCCC
>QMWY01000085.1 GCA_003661865.1 Thermoprotei archaeon | reverse complement strand
CGCAAGATGCTGGAGCACGACAAGAGATTCGAAGCTCTTGGGAGGAAGATGATTGAGCATGATAAGCGTTTTGAAGCAATAGAAAGGAAGCTCCTGGAGCACGACAAGCGCTTTGAGGCGATTGAGCGCAAGCTCCTTGAGCATGACAGGAGGTTCGAAGCCATTGAAAGAAAGCTTCTCGAACACGACAAGAGGTTCGAAGCTATCGAGCGTAAGCTGCTGGAACATGACAAGAGATTCGAGGCTATAGAGAAGAAGCTCCTAGAACACGATAGGAGGTTCGATGATGTTGATAGAAGGCTTGAAGCTCTTAGGAGAGATGTTGCGAGGCTTGGTGATGCTGTTGGTGCTCTTACCGAGAGCACCTACGCTAAGTTCTTCCTAGATATGGTTGTTCAGCGTTGTGCTGCTGAGGGTGTTAGGCTCTTATCGTGGCAGAGGAATGCTAAGGTTGACGGTGTTGATGTGGATCTGCTGATCGTAACTGAGAGGGAGGTGTATGTGGTGGAGGTTAAGGTCAGCCCTTCTCATAGGGATGTGGACTCTGTTGCTAGGAAGGCGGATGTTGTTAAGAGGCGCTACCCTGATAAGAAGGTTGTTGCCGTGCTTACAGGTGCTAGGATAGGCAGTGAGGTTCTTAGCTACGCCCTTGGCAAGGGCGTAGAGGTTTACCAGTGGTGAACCTTCTCCATCTATAGCGCGGGTACACAGCGAAAACAATTAAGGAGGGGTATCCGAGGGGGTGTTGCTAAGGCTGGTGTATATATTGCAGGGCTTCTTGGGGTTGTGCCGAGCTAGCTCCTCTCTAGGGCGTGTTCAAGGGCTTTGACTGCGTGTATCCTGGCGGTGTCGTAGAGCTTGAGCCCCGCGACCTCCCCTGTTAGGAGCAGGGGTAGCTCTGTGCATGCCAGTGCAACGCCCTGGACACCCCTCTGCTTTAGCCTCTCGATAACCCCTTCAACAGCCCTCCTAGAGCTCTCCTTCACAACACCCTTGACCAGCTCCTGGTAGATCACATTGTTGACGAGGTCTATATCCTCCGGGCTGGGCACAATAGCCTCGATCCCATGCCTCCTAAGTCCCTCTACGTAGAAGCCGCGGGTGAGGGTGAACTTCGTTCCCAGGAGCCCAACCCTCTTAACACCGTCCTTCCTAAGCTCCTCAGCCAGGGCATCTATGATGCTGAGGAGCGGTATCGGGGAGCTCTTGGCTAGGTCGTCGAAGTACATGTGGGGGGTGTTCGCGGATATCAGGGCGAAGTCCGCGCCCACACGTGCGAGAGCCTCGATCGCCTCGAGGAGGATTGCCTTGGCATCCCCATCCCTCCCCTCCTCAACAGCCCTGGTGAACGCCTCGAAGTTGACGCTGTAGATTATGATTACGGGGTAGCTCTCGTTGCCGAACCTCCTCCTGTACTCCTCAACAATGGTCTTGTAGTAGAGAACTGTTGACTCAGGGCTTAGGCCACCTACGATACCTATGCGCTTCGTAGTGCACCACCGGGGTGGTAGGAGGCTCAACGGGCTTTAACCCTAGCTACACTCATCGGGACCCCACTATGAGAATATCCGTATAGAGCACTGCTAGGCAATACAGATCGCCTCCGTAGCTCAGCTCCATAGGCGAGTAGAAGTAGCCGGCGCGGATCTGTGCACCCTGGAGTCTTGGCGCGTGTAGCGGCGCATAGCATACCACGAGCACGGGCTCCACCGGTACACCCGCTATCGCAGGGGGTACCGCCTCTCCATCTAGCAGTGGGGCTACAACGACTGCTAGCTTAGCCCCCTCGGTGATCCTCGGGGTGTCTAGGTATACCGCGCGATCGCCATCTATAACCCTCATCCTCCACCTCTCCTCAACGTATCTGAAGACCTTCTCAGCCACCCCTACACCGTTGCGGGGCTCATCATCGCACTCACTCCACGGAACTACGGTGTTGCCTCTAACCACGGGCCTCGCAGTAACGATTACGGCCTCGGCGCCCGCATCTACGCATCTCCACGGAGCTCCCAGCTCCGTTTTGTAGCAGTACATAAGCCCGTACCTCGCGAGCAGCAGATCCATCTTGATACCGAGCGCGAGGATCGCATCACCTTCGAAATCCCTGCTCCCGAAGAACGTGGCTTCGCACCTTAGCCATACACGGTCCCTGCCTCTGAGCACCATAGAGAAGCCTATCACTGCGTACCTAGCCCCGCTGCTCCCCCTGATAGCCGCTGAGACACCGAAGGATGTATCACCCGCCATCCTCTCGACAAGCGTAACACTGTTCGCCCTCCCAGAGGCGTTGCCATGGATATAGGCTGCCGCTAGGGGCACCCCTTGATCGAGAACCGATGCGCTCTCCCTCAGCCTCCATACGAAGCAGTAGTACCTACAGGCACCGTGGACGCATGCTGCACTGCAGAAATCCTCTATCCCCATCCCGCTAAACAAACCCGTGGTGGTGACTACGCTACCCGGATTCGACCGGGCTAAACCCTCTACCCTATCCAGCGGCGCTAGAAGGTTCTCCGAGCTCAGCTCCTCATAGATCCTCACCTCTATAGATAGCCCTCTAAGCACCTTCTCGATATCGATGGGCACAGCTTTGAAAACCCCATAGACCCCATCACTTCCATGAACAACGCCCAGGAGCAGGATACTCGGCTTCACAAGCCCTGGGTCATCGCCCTGCTCAACGAGATGCTTACGCCACTCATCGAGTACGCGGACAAACCCCTGCGCATCTACCTCTACACACCCCCTTCCAAGGAACCTGCCAAGGTCTACTAGGCTCCCGTTAGGCATCCATACATAGATGCTCAGCGTTGCGGGGTAGCGCCTGCCTCTAGGATCCTCAACCACGAGCCTCAGCTTCTGCGCCGCAGGAAGCCGGTAGTACTTAACCTCAACGCCGGGTACGGGGGATTCCAGGTAGCTGAAGCCGAGGAGCAGGATAGTGCTAGCAGCACCGCCAAGCACAAGAGCTACGGCTGCTGCCAGCAGTACCGCCCTCCTCAATCCGCTTCCCTCTCGAACGGGTTCTGCGTGTAGTGATAAGCTTGCATCCCCACACATGGAGGCGTTGTAGCGCCGCATGCATCTATACGGAATAGTCTTGTTGAGGTGGACACGGAACTACGCCTACTACCGAGTGTCTTGGGAGGATCTCAGGGATTTTACCTAGGTGCTGAGAGACGTATTAACGGGGCTCTGCTTGCTAGGGCTTCTCAATAGGTTTGCTAGGGCTGTTCAGAGCTGGGTACAGGGGGATCCCTGCCCTGGGTGCGTGGATCTATAAGGTGTCTGCCGGTAGGATGCTGAGGGGTTTCCACCGCGTGGTTGCCGAGGAGGTCTCTAGTCTTGTTTCGCAGGGCCCCCTACTCGATGCCGGGTGCGGAACCGCTGGCCTCTTGATAGAGGCTGGGCGCATTAAATGCCCGCCCCAGGGCTTCATAGGTCTTGACATCTCGGCTGCTATGGCCAGGATCGCCCTGAGCGAGGTGCGGAAGGCAGGGCTGGGTAGCTGCGTAGACCTGGTTGTGGGTGATGCACATGCGATGCCCTTCAGGAGCAGCTCCGTCGGGGTTGCTGCAAGCACGGGTACCCTTCATCACCTCCCAAAACCGCCGGAGTTCTTTGAGGAGTGCAGGAGGGTTGCTAGGAGCGTCTGTATGGTCTACGAGTTCTCCCACGATGTCCCGTGGAGGGAGTTCTCCGAGGGTGCTAGGCGCCTATCAATGCCGCCGCTCCTCATGAAGCTTACCTCAGCTCTCCACGGAATACCCCGGAGGGAATTCGTGTACGGAGCCGATGCACGGGCCCTAGAGAGGGCGGGTGTTAGACGCAAGGTCGTGTTCATGGGCTCGGTAACCCTCCTCAGGATAAGCCGCTAGGCCCTTCTGAGCCTCGGGTTCAGAACCTCGTCGAGCCCCGTGGCTATGAGTGTGAAGCCCAGGACAGTTAGCATTATCATGAGGCCGGGGGGCACTATGTACCACCAGGCTCCGAGGACAAATGCCCCTGCCCTACGGGCGTAGAACAGTATCGTTCCCCAGCTAACCTGGGTTGGGTCGCCCAGCCCTAGGAAGCTCAGCGCCGCCTCGAACAGTATGGCGCCCCTCACATTCAGCGCCATGCTTGAGAGCACCATGGGCGAGACGTTCGGAAGTACGTACCGCGCTATGATCCTCCCCGTCCCGGCGCCCACAGCCCGTGCAGCCTCTACGAAGGCGTTGCCCATAACCGACATGGTGTGGGTCCTCACCACCTTCGCCGTGGTTATCCAGCTGAGCGCAGCTATGATCACGATTATTATCCATATGCTGGGCTTCAGGAAAGCCACGATCGCTAGGGCCACGGCTAGGTAGGGTAGGGACAGCATGAAGTCTATGATCCTCATAACCACGGCGTCGAGAACCCCCCTAACAACGCCGCATAGGACACCTATTGCCGTTCCTATAACCGTTGAGAGGAGGGCCGCTAGAAGCCCTACGACGAGGCTTACCCTAGCTCCGTAAACGGTCATCGAGAATATGTCCCTCCCCATATCATCGGTTCCGAATAGGTGCTTAGGAGATGGGGGCTCTAGGCTCTCGCCAACGAACTCCGTAGGGCTGTAGGGCGCTATCTCATCGGCGAAGATGGCCATGATCCCTATGGCGATTATTATTCCTAGCCCTATGGAGAATACGGGGTAGCGGAGAAGCATGGATAGGGTCCTGATCGTGGGGAGGCGGCTGCTCATCTCCTACCACCCTCAAGCCTTATCCTAGGGTCTATGAACGCCGCGGCGATGTCTGCTAGGAGGTTGGCGATCACAACAACAACTATCGTGAGTATGAATATCCCCTGTATAACCGGGTAGTCAGATTTGAGCACGGAGTTGTAGAGGAGGAGCCCGATCCCGTTCCATCCGAACACGGTCTCGGTTATTATCGCACCGCTTACGAGGAGTGGTGATTGGAGGGCTAGGAGGGTAACAACTGTTAGGAGGGCGTAGCGCAGGAGGTGGCCAAACATGATCGTGCGATCTCTGAGACCCTTAGCCTTGAGGACCGTTATGAAGTCCTCCCCTAGGATCCCTACGATCGTGTTCCTTACGTAGAGGAGGTAGGATGGGAGGAAGTAGATCACTATAACGGTTAGCGGACCCGCTAAGTGCCATAGGTAGTCTACGAACCTCGTAAAGGGATCTGCCTCTATGAGCTCAACACTAACCGTTCCCGAGGCTGGTATCACCCTTAGGTAGCCGGCGAACACCAGGAGTATGAGGAGCCCTATCCAGAATATCGGTGCCGATGTCGCTGCGTAGGAAACCGAGGTTGCTACGCGGTCGAACCTGCTACCACGCCTCCACCCCATCAGCAAGCCCAGAAACGTAGCTATCGTAGCGCTTATCACCATCCCCAGTCCCATGAGTACCACGGTGTTGAAGAGCTTAGGCCCGAAGATCAGCTTCGATACGGGCATACCGCTGTAGACGAAGGATAGCCCTAAGTTGCCGCGCAGCAGGTTTGCTATGAATATGAAGTACTGCTCCCACAGGGGCTTGTTGAGCCCGAACTCCTCGATCAGCCTCATCTTGGCCTCCGGCGTGAGCCTGATGTCGAGAAACGCAGCTGTTGGATCCCCCGGGAGGAGTCTGAAGAGGAAGAAGGCCACGGTTACGCCTATGAATACCGTGAGGGCGCTTTCAAAAAACTTCCTAGCTATGAAGCGGGCCAGGGACATGACCCGGCTACCCCCTCCTTATCGCGTACCCTATCGCTATACCCACGATCAGCAGAACTATCCCTATGCCCGCGGCAACACCCCAGTTGGTCTCGGTCTTCACTACAGTTGTTGTTACAGTCGCTCCTGGCGCTCCAGCTG
>QMWY01000084.1 GCA_003661865.1 Thermoprotei archaeon | reverse complement strand
GTACAGTATGTTCTCCCCGAACGCCGTTACGGACCCTATGGCCAGCACCAGCGCAGCAGCCCTCTGCCCATCCATGGCTCTCCCAGCACCTCCCCGCTAGGAGGTCAGCAGAGTTTTTACACCTAACCCCTGAAGATGGCGGGGTCACAGGCTCCTCTCGGCGAGCATGTCCAGTGTCCTCCTAAGCCCCTCCCTAACCTGCGGCGTTAGGAACCCGAGGTCGATCTCCACAAAGCCCCTCACGAGCATGGCTATGGCCTCGCGCCTAGAGAGGCCCTTGGAGACCAGGTAGGCTATGTCCTCGTCCCTCAGCCTCCCTATAGAGGCCTCGTGGAACAGCTCGGAATCCTCGACAAGGGCCCTGAGGGCCGGCACAGCCTCTATAGAGGCGCTGGGGCTCAGCATAAGCCCACTGCACTCCACATAGCCCCGGGTACCCGGGGCGGCGCCCACGACAGCGAGCCTCGAGACCACGGAGCTGCTATCCCTAGCAACGGCCCTGCCTATGTTCTGGGCCGAGGCGCCACAGCCCCCGAGCTCGACCAGGCTCCCCACGTCGAGGACCGAGCTCCCGAGGCCCAGAACGATGGATGCTGTGTACGCCCTGGAGCCCTCGCCAACGAGCCTCACCCTAGGCATCGTCTGCAGGGTCTCGACGCGGCTCATATTTATGTAAAGGCTCGCGTAGGACCCCCCGTGCTCCACAACAACCCCGGTGCGGGGCCTCACATGCATAGCCCTGCCCCACGAGTGAACCATGATGTCCACAACCCTGGCCCCCTCGCCCACGAAGACCTCGGTGATCCCTACGTGGAGCCCCGGCCTCTCCCTCATAGCCGTGCACCCCGTAACCACCGTAGCCTCGGCACCAGGCTCGAGAACCACGATGTTGTGCAGGAGCTGCGCACCCCCGGTTAGGAAGAAGCAGGCCTGTATCGGGAGCTCTACCCTCACACCCCTCCTAACCCTTATGAAGTACCCCCCCATACCCCTCAGCGCAACCAGGGCCGTGTACTTATCGGTGTCTGGGGCCACCGCCCTCCAGAGGTAGGGCTCGATCTCATCCCATCTCTCCTCAATAGCCTCGTCGATCCTCATGATCTCTAGGCCCGGCACCAGGCTCCTGTACATCTTCACAACGCTGTCCACCTGGTAGTAGAACCCCCTCGAGGCCCCGCGCAGGTTGACGCCGACCTCAGCAGCCCTAGAGACAACCCTGGGGTCGCCGAGGTCGGCGTCCCCCGAGGCGGGGGCGAAGCGCGCAATGTCTACATCGGGGCCGTAGGGCGAGGGCTTCGATAGCGCCCTACGAGCCCTCTCCTTAACACCCTCTAGGTAGCTCCTCCTACCCATCGCTGCCTCCCCTCAGCCACGAAAACCCCTTCTCCAGCACAGCCCTGAGCACCTCCCCCGAGGGGCCGCTGTACACGATCTCACCTCCCAGCATGACGTAGGCCCTGCTGTGCCTCATGCTCCTGGCTATGAACCCCGTGTGGGTCACTATGAGCATCGCCTCGGTCCCCTCCCTCATCAGCTCCTCGAGCCCTTGGGCAACCATGAAGACCGAGTCCACATCGACCCCGGAGTCCGGCTCGTCTACTAGTGCCACCCGGGGCCTCTGTGCTAGGAGTGTAGCGACCTCCACCCGCTTACCCTCCCCACCGCTGAACCCCGCGCCCACATCCCTATCGAGGAGGTGCTCTATGGACAGCAGCCTCGCTATCCTCCTAACCTCCTCCTCAACCTCCCTAGAGGAGCCCCCAAGCCTCTTGGACACTATTTTCTCCAGGAGCCTCCTAAGCCTAACCCCGCGTAGCCTTGGGAGCCACTGGAACGCTATCCCTATCCCCGCGGCTACGCGTTCCTCCATAGTTAGGGGCCTCAGGTCAACACCGCCGAGCATCGCCTCACCCCTAGCGATCCTGTACCCCGGGTACCCCACGACCCCGCGTAGAAGCGTTGTCTTCCCCGAGGCGTTCGGGCCTAGGAGCAGGTGTATCTCCCCCCTCGGGATCTCGATCGATGCCCTCCTAACAACGACCCTTCCCCCAACTTCGACGGCCACGTCCCTGAGCAGCAGCAACGCTGTCCACCCGCTCCGAGACCCTGTGTGTATGGCCAAGGTAATAAACCGGGGGCTACGGAACTCTGAGCTCCTTGAGGAAGGGCTTCAGCGCCCTGAGAAGCGATAGCCAGTTGAGGCACTTAGCCATAGGTTCGCTGCACCCAGCCTCGATAACTCCGGGCCCCCTATAGCCATAGCTCTTCAGAACAGCGAATAGCCTACGCCACTCCACAGCACCTGTAAACGGCGGTAGATGCTGATCAGCCGAGCCGTCGTTGTCATGGAGATGCATCGATACTAGGAGTCCGTGCCTTAGGAGATGCTCGGCGGCCTCCGGGATCCCTTGCCTAGCATAGTTAGCATGACCAACATCTAGGCACACCCCGGCACCAATACTCCTAGCGAGTTCTGCAACTCTTCCAACATCGCTCCAAGGCTCTTCGCCCCGTACCAGGTTCTCCACGGCCAGGATCGTGCCGCTCGCCAATGCCCAGTCCCTTAGGAGTTCTAGGAATGTAAGGGTGAACTCCTCGGGATTGGCAACAGCCTTCACATGCATAGGGTGAACAACGATCATCCTCGGCTCAGCCGCCTCAACAATGGGTGCTATGAGAGACCAGTAGACCCCTGCTAGCCTCTCGGGCGAGGAGCAATTCCATAGCCCAAGGTTCTTGACCACGTAGGTATAGGGGGCATGGATGCTCAGGACAGATACCTCACCACGGGAAACAGCCCTGCGCAGCCTGCTAACGGCCTCAGGTACTCCATCGCTGCAGCGTAGGAGCCCAGCGTAGTTGAGCTCAACGGTCCTAAAGCCGCATTGGGCGAGGGTTAGCGCAGCATCTACAACACATAGGCTGCGTAGAAGAGATGTCGATACGGCTACCAGCACTTTTCTCTCACCCTCTGGGCATGGTGGAGGAGAAAGGTAAATATAGTGCTCGAAACGCAGTGGAGCCCACGAGGAGCAGGGTATTGGGCAGGATCACGCTCTACGTACAGCCAGAGAGACACGAAGGCGTCATAATGCTCTGCCCCATAGAGCTACGCGATGCTATAGCTCTTCTCGACCTTGTCAAGGTATCGCCACCCGAGGTCGATATACCTGCCATGGTAGGGTTCGACGACCCTGATCGAGACCGCTTCATCGAGATAACCCCTCTAGGTGGGGGTAAGTACCATATAAGGTACGAGGACGGTCCCAGAAACATAGAGTACATGGAGATCCACAGCCGTGAAGAGACCGTGAACTGCCTAATAGACTTCTTCAGCGGTAAGCCTCCGCGGTACTGCATGCGTTGAAGCAAGTTAGAGAACACTCTTTTTCTCTACATACGCAGTACCCATGCCTAAAACATCGCGGCTAAAGCGTTAGCAAGGGTAGCGGGAATTGATGTTCCCCAGCACTGTGGAATGGTTATTGCTCCTCCGGGGTGCGGGGAGACCCTTCTATATGCTATGTAGGCTGTGTTTACGCTAACCATAAGCTGTTGTAGAGTTCGCAATGCTACTCTACGGCTATGCATGGCGAAGCCTCGCAGGAGAACGGGGTTAAGAGGAGTTGGGTTAAGCTAAGGTTGTGCTTATCGTGGATAGAGGTGATGGAGACAGCCTAAGTGTTGCACGCGAAGCCCTTGGTTACCTAGAGCACGAAGGGGTTAACGCCGTTAATGAGGTTGTTGATAACGGTGGTGGGGGCAAGGTAGGTGCCATGAACGGTGCGCTTCACCATGCCAAGGATAGCGATGTGGATGTGATTGCTGTACTTAGCTGAGACCTCTTCTCAGCGTTGGTGCCAAACATCGCTAGGTTGATAGGTGAGGAGTGCTACGTGAACCGGTTCTACGCCAATACTACGTGGCTCCGTGAGTTCCTAAGCACTGCGCGCTTCTCTACACTGATCGCGTAGCCTTGGTCTATACCCGTGTAGGGCGAAGCCCTTAACACTCTGCGTAGCCATGTAGCCGCGGTGCTGACTGCCATGCCTGCGGTGATCTTCGACCTGTTCGGCACGCTCATAGACCTCAGATCGGATGAGGAGGCACACATAGCCCTATCGGAGGAGCTGGCAAAGCTCCATGGGAACTCTTTCAGCCCCAAGGAGCATCTAGAGCTTTACCGCAGCTACGAATCGCAAGGTATGGAGAGTCTAGACGCTGTGATGGAGGCGCTACGCAGGCTCTCCGAGGAGAAGGGTTTCAAGCTCAGGATCGATAGGGATCTGGTTGATAGGCTCCACGTTGAGGCGCATGTGCGTCACGCCTACCCTGTTCCAGGGGCTCGTGAAGCCGTTCTAAGAGCTAAGGAGGCGTGCGGCAGGGTTGCGGTTGTGAGCGATGCTGATGATAGAGTTGCTAAGGGGATCCTTGAAAAGCTCGGGCTCCTAGAGCTCCTCGATACCGTGGTCACTAGTGGGGCTATGGGTGTTAGGAAGCCCGATCCCAGGCTATTCCTAGAGGCTGCTAGGAGGCTAGGGGTGGAGCCGGGAAGCTGCGTCGTTATAGGGGATACGTGGAGGGATGTTGAGGAGGCTAGGAGGAGCGGTATGAGGGTTGTGCTGATCGATAGGGGTGGGTACCGGGGGCCTGAGCCCGATGCTAGGGCCCCTAGCCTTCTCCGGGCTGTTGAGATCGCTCTTTCCCTCCTCCGCTGCGGCTCTTGAGGAAGACCACGCGGTCCCCCCTCCTCAGCCTGAAGTCGCTGCTCGGGGAGAACACGATCTCCCTGCCCCGGACAACCGCTAGGGGTACGTACCTAGCGCCCCTATCGCTCGCCTCAACGCTCCTAGCGACCTCGCCTAGGCTCGCCCCCTCCTCCTCAACGGATACGCTGTACTCCTTCAGGTCCGCAGCACTCCTAACAGCAGCGACCTCCTCTATGAACCGGGTCACCGTGGGTTCGAAGATCGCCGATGCCAGGGCCCTTCCAACGATCCTCGCGGGCACCACCATCGAGGCCCCTGCGGTGCGTAGCAGCTCCTCAGCCCTCCGCGTATTGGCGAGCGCCGCTATGGGTACGTCGCGCCTAAGTCTCCTGATCGCGAGTACCGTATGTATGGCCTTAGAGTCGTCACCTAGGCATATAACTACATGTTCAGCACGCTCTACCCCTCCACGCCTTAGCGTCTCGTCATCCGATGGGTCACCAACGACGAACTCAACATCGCGTGGTGGAGAGGGGGGTTGCTCCGGTAGGATCCACCCGATCCTCCACTGGGGCCTAGCCCTCCTAACCTCCTCTATAACCTCGCGACACGCTTCGGTATCCCCGATCACTAGGAGGTCCACGCGTCTCAGCCTCCCCAACCCCATAGCCCTCTTCATAGCGCTGCTTAAGAACTCCTCAGCTATTGTAGATACCAGTAGTGTGAACATGGCTATCCCGGTGACCGTGGCCTCCATAGCGACGAGCTTCCCTGCTGCCGTTTTCGGTGTTATATCACCGTAGCCCACTGTGGCTGAGGTTATAATTGACCAGTAAAGAGATTCGAAGAGGTCGATATCCCTCCTCCCACCTGCGATGGCCTCGGCCCAGTAGAAGAGAAGAGCGTTGAACATGATCACTAGGGCGAATAGCGTTAGGACTAGCAGGGGCTTGCTCCTAAGCAGTAGCCTTATCAGTTTCCTGAGCAGGGTGTACACGGCGAATATCAATGGGTTCTAGGCACCCCACTCAAGGAACCACTCCACAGTCCTCCTAATACCCTCTTCAAGACTTGTCCGGGGGCTCCATCCAAGCACTGCGCGGGCCCGTTCTATAGAGGCGTAGCTCGCCTTCACATCTCCCGGCCTAGGAGGTCTATACACAGGGTTCAGCGAGACCCCGAGGGCCCTAGCGATTACTCGGAACAGCTCGTTTATGCT
>QMWY01000083.1 GCA_003661865.1 Thermoprotei archaeon | reverse complement strand
GTACTGCGGCGGCATTTGGCTAAGCGGCCTACCCGCACCTCGCACGGCCCTCATCGGTGCTGCTCGGCCTTACTCCCCCGGGGACGGCCGTTTCAACGCTCCCACCAGCATCGTCAGCGGGTTTCCCTGACCCCCGGTTACCCGGGAGTCCTCGCCGCCTCATCCTCATCTACTGGTGGACGTGTCGTTTCTGTGCCGTTGCCGCGGGGTCTCCCCGCGCCCCTTGCGGGGCCCGGGTGCCGCACGGAGGGTGGTGCTTCCACGGGCATGCGCCCCGTGGCCGCCAGCGGGATCGGGGCCCGGGAAGAACTATCGTGTCTAGGCGTATAGACCTTACTCACTAAGCGTTATGTGGGAAGGTCCCGGGCCGGGGTATTGCGATAAGCTTTTAGATGGGTGGTGCCAGGACCTGTAGAACAATCACGGCAACTATTGTGGCAACTGCCATGCCTATTATCATGTAGGGGCTTAGCTTTACACCCCCCTCGACATCTTCGTAGAACGCTATAAGTCCTGCGTAGCTTGCTAAGCCAGCAGTTCTCCTCTTCCTCGAACTCCTCTTCTTGCGCCTACGGCTGGACATGTGCTACGCCCGCAGCTTATCTAGGGTTAGGAGTGATAAAAACAGTTGCTGGCGCAGTAGCTGTCTACGGGTGCGGGCTGTGGAGATATCCGAGGCGCAGCAGCTGATAAGAAGGGCGTACTATGAACGTGATTCCCGCCGCGGTCTCTACGCAACGTTCACATGGCTTGTCGAGGAGGTGGGGGAGCTGGCCAACGCACTTCTCGAGGGTGATAGGGATAATATGGAGGAGGAGGTGGCCGACGTCTTCGCATGGCTTCTATCGGTCGCTAACCTACTGGGCATAGATGTGGAGAAGGCTTTTAAGAAGAAATACGTGGAGAGGGGGCCTCCCCCGTGAGCCGCTCTGAGGACAGGATCAGGGAGGCGCTGATATCCCGCCGCGTGATAAGAGTAGTGTTCAAGGGGCCTCGGGGTAGAGACGTCACGCTCTGGTTCTTCCACGGAGTCGAGCGCGACTACTTCATGCTGCCCTACAGCTTCTGCACATGTCACGATTACCTGATAAATGTTGCTTCTAGGCGTAGCAAAACCATGTGCTACCACCTAGCATCGCTGAAGAGAGCGATTGAGGCGGGTGCCTATCGTGATATAAGAACTGATCCCAGTACAGCTAGGGAGATACTCCTAGAGGTTATCGTATCGGGAGCCAGCCCAACCCTGCGTAAGCTCCTGTAGCCGACGCGGCGTGTTCTGGGGGCTAGATACAGTATAAAAAGTGAGGAGGTGTAAGAGCTAGTCAGCTGAGGGTGGAGTAGCTGTGGGTAGGAGGAAGAGGAAGAGATATAAGAAGCCCATCAGGGTTGTGAAGAGGTTACCAACGATGTTTCAGTGCCCAGCGTGTGGGCAGGTAACGCTGTCGATCTCGATAGATAGGGAGAAGGGGATTGCCCAGATAGTGTGTACGAACCCAGACTGTGGGCTCCGATGCATTGTCAAGAACGTACCCGAGATCTACCAGCCCGTAGACGTCTACGCAAAGTTCCTCGACGCATACGCTAAGGGTGAGCTCGACACATTCTGTGCATCTAAGGAGGAAGAGGAGGCTCCCAAGGCGGCTGAGGAGGCTGGGGCTGTTGAGGCTGTGGAGGGGGAGGGTAGCTAAGTACATAGAGGACAAGGTGGGGTCTGGGGAAACCCTCCACTTCTCACTCGTGGACCCCGCAAAGACTGATGTTAAGGAGCTTCCACGTATAGCTGAGCAGCTGGTCGAGGCCGGGACCGATGCATTCCTTGTCGGTGGAAGCCTAGCGGTTTCCGAGAGCGATATTGATGAGGTTATCGAGGCGCTGAGAACGGCATCGCTGCCAATAATACTCTTCCCCGGAAACATCAACGGGATCTCTAGAAAGGCAGACGCGATACTGTTCATGTCGCTGCTCAACTCAGACGATATCTACTATGTGACGGGGGCGCAGGTATCGGCCGCGCCGATAATCAAGAGGTACGGTCTGGAGGTGCTCCCAACAGCATACATAATAGTGGGGTACGGTGGGGCGGCAGGGTTCATGGGTCGGGCACGCCCCATACCGTATGACAAGCCCGAGATAGCGGCGGCGTACGCCATGGCTGCGGAAATGATGGGTATGAGGTTCATATACCTGGAAGCAGGCTCGGGAGCACCCAAGCCTGTACCCACGGATATGGTGTCCTATGTGAGGCAGAGTATAGACAGCTCCATAGTGATCGTTGGTGGGGGTATACGCAGTCCAGAGGTGGCTCAGGGAATTGTGAGGGCGGGAGCCGATGTGATCGTCACCGGGAACATAATCGAGGACAGTATTGAGCAGGCTAAGAGAATTATAAGGGCTGTGAAGAAGGGCGGGCGCTAGATCTAGGTGCGTACAACCTCTTTGTAACTCCCGTCCTCAAAGCCTACTATCACGGTATCTACGAGGGTTCTAAGGAATATACCTGTGGCGGCGACACCCGGGATGCTCATGAATTTCGACTCCAGGGTTTCTGGAGACCTTATGGGTCCTGTGTAGACGTCGACTACGTAGTTCCCGTTATCGGTGACCACTGGTCCCAGCTTGCCCGACCCGCTTCGAACCCTGTACATGTACCCCATGCTCTCTAGGGAGCGCGTCACTAGGGGTAGCGTGTAGGGGACGACCTCTAAGGGTACGGGAAACCTCGTCCCCAGCACATCTACGAGCTTGCTCGCATCGACTATGTAGATGCGCCGGCGCGAGAGATAAGCAAGCACCTTCTCCCTCAGCAGCGCGCCTCCACCGCCCTTGATAAGGTTGAGCTCTCTCGAAACCTCGTCGGCGCCATCCACATACACATCGGGGAGGAGCTTCTCATTCATAAGCATAGATACGTCTAGCACGCGCAGCCCCCGGGAGGATAGGTGTATAGCTGTGTCCACGCTTGTTGCGTAGTAGAGCGAGCGAGCAACAGCAGGCTCACCAACGTCCAGCACCTCTATAAACCTCTTGACCGTAGAGCCGCTTCCAATACCCACGATACAGCCATCGCGGCATAACTCAACGAAGATCCTGTAGGCGCCCATAGCAGCAGCCATCTTAGCATCGGGCATGCGGAGCCCCTCAATCATAACGACAACCAATGCTTAAATAGGTTCTCTAGGAATTCTGGAGCTAGGCAAGGGGTGGGCCGGTAGCTCAGCCTGGAAGAGCGCTCGGTTCGCACCCGAGAGGTCCCGGGTTCAAATCCCGGCCGGTCCACCAAATAATCGGTATCCCCCCACACTTCTCACACAACACATCAGCACCAGCTGCAGGTCCCTACGCTTCAGTGCCAGAATTTGGCAAGGCGAAACTGAGGGAGTGCAATACTAGCACTTGCGATACCCCCCTTCTTTATATGGTATTACTTGGTAGCAGTATATGTGTGGGAGCGGTGAGATGGCTAGGTACAGCGATGTTGCGGCTCTGCTGAAGGCGCTGGGTATTAAGATAGAGGGAGACGACCTTAGGAATAGGCTCGTAGTTCAAAAGGTTGTCTATCTGGCACAGGCATGCTTCGGGCTAGACCTAGGCTACAAGTTCAAGTGGTATTCGCGAGGTCCGTACAGCAGGGGTCTTGGAAGGGAGTTCGGGCGTATTGTGAAGAGCATGGATAGTGGGGGCGGGGAGCTCGAGTGGGGTAGAGTTGGTGAAATGAGGATGTTTATAGATAGGCTCAGGAGGATTGGTGATGACGAGGCCGAGGTCTTGGAGATAGCTGCGAGCTTAGCCATGCTGTGCAGAGACATATACCCACCTGTGCAGGATCCTGTTGCCGAGCTTCTCCGCAGGAAGGGTTTTCTGAAGAAGGAAGTTGTTGGTAGGGTGTGGGAGGTAGTTCGGAGCGTATGCTGCCTAGGTACGGGCGGGGAGCATTAGGGTTATTCTCCTCGATCCCCACCTTCTAGCTGTGCAGCTGAGGAGCTGAGTAGGTGCGGCGGGGCTTGAATGGGCTTCCCGAGGGTATCAGGAGCGTTAAGAGGGTGTACGACGAGATCCACGGGTACATAGAGCTCACATCTCCTGAAGTCGAGATTGTTGATACCCCCACGTTCCAGAGGCTGCGATACATAAAGCAGCTGGCGTCTGCTTGGTACGTATACCCTGGTGCGACCCATACAAGGTTTAGCCACAGCCTAGGTGTAATGCACGTTATGGGTATACTAGCCACGAAGCTCTACCAGGAGGGGTTCATATCGTCACGGGACGACGTCCAGCTCCTTAGAATAGCGGCGATGCTCCACGATGTTGGCCACACGCCTTTCAGCCACGCGATCGAGCCTTACTACGCAAACCTAGACCCCCCGATGACTCATGAGGAGCTTACGCGCTTGATCGTACTGAGGGACCCGTACATACGCGACGCCCTTGAGAGGAACGGTTTCGATCCGTGGAGCGTCGTCGCGATCCTGGAGGGGCGGTACAGGGAGCCGCTGTTTAACCAGCTCCTCTCGGGAGACCTCGATGTTGATAGGATGGACTACCTCCTGCGCGATGCTCTGCACACCGGCGTGATCTACGGGTCGATAGACGTTCACCGCCTGATAGCCACCATAATGGTGGATAGGGAGGGTAGCCTAGCGGTTGCTGAGAAGGGACTTGATGCACTAGAGAACTTCTACCTGGCACGTCTACATATGTACAGGGCGGTCTACTACCACAAGTCCATAGTAGGCTATGAGCTCCTCCTCAGAATGATCTACGAGAGGCTCATGGAGCTCTACCGCGATAGGCCAACAGTTGCGCTGCTGAGAACAGCCCAGGGTGTGAGGAGAATTGTGGAGGAGGGCAGGCTCTACTTCTGGCATGATAACTGGCTGCTGGGCCTCATGGTCGAGGCGCTCGAGGAGGATAGGGTTGATGAGGAGACCCGCGAACTGATAAAGGCCTTCCTGTTCCGGCGGGGCTACAAGGTACTGCTAGACCACTCCAGGTTTAGCGATAGTGAGCTTGATGAGGATGACGAGGACGTTGCGAGGCTCTACGAGATATCCCGCACGCTTAGGCTCAGGATGAGGGCCCCAGCCATAGCGGTTACGGTATTCGTAGACGACATACCCATAATAACGATCGAGGAGGCTGTCCGAGTGATAACCAAGGATGGGAGCAGCATCTCGGCCTATAACCACCCCCGCTCCCTGATAAGGTTTATGCCGAGGAGGCTCCATGTGAAGAGGCTCTACGTCCTAGCAGCGCTGCACCCCACCGCCTCTAGGATCCTCAGCATGATCCGGGTGTAGAGCTGTTGCTCATCCTAGTAGGGCTCGGGCTGTACATAGACCTGCTACCGCTCAGAAGCCTTGCTGCGCTAGCCCGCTGCGATAAGGTGCTTATAGACGCCTACACGAGTGCGCCCCGCGAAGCCGTAGAGAGAGTGTACGAGGTCCTGAGGGCTATGGGTAAGAGGGTTTCCCTTGCTAAGAGAGAGGATCTTGAGGGGGAGTCCATCGCTAGGATAGCTGAGGAGGCTAGGCACAGCGATGTATGCATAGCTGTTCTGGGAGACCCCCTGATAGCTACAACTCATAGCGCGATCTGCACCGAGGCTGCGTCGAGGGGAGTCAAAGTAGTAGTCATCCCGGCGCCCTCTATACACTGCGCCTCGATCACAGCTACCGGGCTCATGTCCTACAGGTTCGGTAGGAGCGTCACGCTTGTAACCCCTAAGAACGGCGTCTTCTACGAGTACCCCTACGACGTTATCAAGGAGAACCTCTCGCTAAACCTGCATACGCTGCTGCTCCTAGAGATGGATGCCGAGAAGGGCTTCTTCATGGATCCGTGCGAGGCCGGCAGGCTCCTAATGGAGCTTGAGAAGCGTAGGGGGGAGGGGGTTCTGCGAAGCGATACCCTAGTCGTAGTCCTCTCAAGAGTAGCGTCTCCTAGACAT
>QMWY01000082.1 GCA_003661865.1 Thermoprotei archaeon | reverse complement strand
GGCTATGTACGAGTAGGCGACGACTATGCCCGGCACAACCATGGGGATCGTGAACACGGCATCCAGGAGCTTTGAGAGTGGAGCTCTCCTAGCAGTGTAGTAGGAGGCGGGTAGGGACAGCGCTAAGGCTAGGCCCAGGGCTGCTAAGCTGTACACGGCGCTGTTAA
The DNA here is from genome assembly GCA_003661865.1 of Thermoprotei archaeon. Taxonomy (GTDB): domain Archaea; phylum Thermoproteota; class Thermoprotei_A; order Sulfolobales; family Ignisphaeraceae; genus QMWT01. The sequence goes on along the minus strand of QMWY01000082.1, from coordinate 5,784 downwards.
GCACCGCCCTTACACGCGACGGATCGCCTAGAAACTCTTGAAGAGCCCCTGGCCCTAGCTCAGGCAGCAGCTCACCAACCCACCTATTGCTAAACGCGTAGACCACGGCTACAGCCGTGGGCACTAAAGCTGTGAGGATCGCTACGACCATGAACGCCACGACGACTGCATCACGAGCCCCCGCTATGCGGAGCCTGTACCTCCTACCCCCACCTAGGATCGCTGCACCAAAGCTCCTGTAGACCACGGCTATATACTTGTAGCTCACTGCAAAGACAGCTATCGAGAGCGCGAGGAGTATAGCTGCGTATCCAACACCACTGGGTATGTACCTCCCGCTAACCTCGTCTAGGAAGTACCTGTATGCTCGATAGACGAGAAGGTTCCTAGCGGCTGGGTACTTCTCAAAAACAAGCGGAGCCTCTAAGTCATCCAGCGATAGTATGAACGCCATAGCCATACCTGCCACAGCAGCGGGCCTGGCTAGGGGTAGGAGCACCCCTAGAGAGGCCCTGCGGACACCAGCCCCAACCATATACGCCGCCTCTAAAAACTCCCGTGGGAGCGATGAGAGGTAGCCAAACACCATCAGGTGCACCACGGGGTAGAAGACCATAACCTGGTAGAGAGCTACCGCTGCCAGTCCCTCAACAGAGAACCTGAGCCCTATCCCGAGGCGCTGGAGCAAGACGTTGACAAGACCTATAGAGGGGTCGAGCAGCTTGTATACAGCCACAGCCTTCACAAAGGGCACGGGTATGGACGCGGCTATTGGAGCGTAGACCAGTAGCTTAGGAAGCCTGTACAGGTAGCTGACGAGGGCTGTGAATAGGCCTAGGAGCGTAGCTGTACACGATACGAAGAGCGCTAGGGCAACGCTGTTGGCCACGATCCCTAGGTCAAGCCCCCTGAAAGCCACGAGCACAACGCCGTACCCCCTCCGGACCTCAACGATCCTGAACTCGGGGGTGGGGGACGAAGACGCTATTTCGCTTAGGACCCCTCTAAGTGCATCCAGGAGCCCTACGTGAAACACAACGAGGTACGTTATGGGCACCGCGTAGAGTGCTAGGACAACCGCTGCAGCAACAACCGTGTACATGTGCAAAAAACGGGGCTTATCCATGGCTACCCAGACTCTCGTAGATGCTTGCGTACCTCTCGATAGCCACCTTCTTAACAGCGCTGTAGAGCTCCTCTCGAGACACCTTACCCTTGACGAGCTCTGCCGTCAGTTCGCGGGCATAGTCATACGTGAATCTCTTGAGCATACCCGACAGCGGGTCCCTTATTGTAAGTGGCTGACCCAGCTTCTCCAGGAGATGTCTAAACTCGTCTTTACTGAGCTTGCCAGAGCGGTAGAGCTTAAGTGCTTTCCGGTAAACCTTCGTGAGAAGCTCCTGCGCCTCTGGGTCTGCTATAGCCGCCTCAAAATACGTGACCACCGCCGCCACAACCTCTTTCTCCGCAGAGACGTTGTAGGGGAACTTGTTCTCAAGTGCCTCCCTTAGCCTAGCGGACAGGTTCTCAAGCCCTGCAACGCTCCTCACAGGTAGGTAGCCGAAGAGCTTCGCCATAGCCTTCTGCCCATCGTCGCTTAGGAGCCATAGTATAAACGCCTGCGCCTCACGCGGATGCCTCGTCTCCCTCGCCACGGCCGCCGGCGAGATGTAGATAACAGTTTCTCCACGAGGCATTATGAACACGGCCTTGCCCTTGGACACCTCCTCTGCGTAGAGCCCGTAGCCTATGTATGCAGGGGCTATGCCTGCCACACCCATGGCTGCATCGTCACGCGCCTTCTCGGAGCTCGATACGAAGTTCGAAAGAGCGCCGAGGGCTGTTAACACCACCCAGCCACGGTCCCACCCAAACTTCTGCAGGATCATCATCACCGTTACCCGCGCCGTACCGCTCTTTGACGGTAGTGGGAACGATACAGGTCTGACACCTAGCTCCAGGGGCTTTCCTAGCTCCGGGTTCAGCAGGTCAGCCCAGCTCCTAGGCTCAGGGATCCCGTACTTCTTTACAAACTCCCGGTTCACTATGTAGCCGTAGGTCCCTAGGCCTACACCGACCCAGCAGATCCTCCCCTTACCGTCAAAACCTACGAACTCCCTGCTTAACCCCTCCACCAACGACTTCAGCTCCGCTAGGTCTATGGGTCTAAACGCTCCCTGGGAGCAGAGCAGGTCGTAGATCGCGGGCTCGCCCACATAGAAGGCATCTATCTTTCCGCTGAACGCTAGGTCCTTCCAAACACCGAAGTCCACCTTCTTGAACTCCACATCAGTTATGTGGAACCTCTTAGCGATATCGCTCTTCAGAAACGCCTCCCTGATGGCCCTAGCCTCCTCCCCCGATAACCTGGTAACGATAACGAGCTTCACAGTAGCTGGCTGGGCATAGTACTGAAGGTATATGTACGCGCCTATAGCTGCTATCACCACAACCGCCGCTATGGCTAGTACCAGCGCACGCCTACTCAATGCGCACCACCGCTCACGCCTCTTTCAGGGGAAGATAAGAGGATTGCTGAGAATAACCCTCAGAATATGCTAGAAGGCGTTATCTGTATAGCTGTACACCATGTACCGGGCGAGCCCCTTGGCTCTTACTGGATGCGAACAGTACCCTGATGAGGTCAGGACGCATACAGCGCTCCACGTACTGAAGGGGGCTGTTGTGAAGATCCTTGGACCTGGCGCTAAATGGACCGCAAGCACCTATGTGAGTGGAAAGCATGGTAGGCTAACCGTTAAGTTCAACCGCAAACCAACACCTGAGGAGATAAGGCGTATTGAGGAGCTGGCGAATCGCAAGATCGCTGAGGATCTGAGGATCGAGGTTGTTAAGATGGAGCGTAGTGAGGCTGAGCGCGTCTACGGAGACAATATATACGACCTATTCCCGGTACCAGCGGAGGTAAGGATCCTCACAATAGTTATAGTACGAGATACCGATGGCTCTATATGGAACATAAACGCCTGTAACAAGGAGCACCTGCCATCCACACGCTGCATAGGGAGGATAGTTCTTAGAAAACCCCGGTTCAGGGCTAGGAAACAGCTGCTAGAACTGCCATTCGATATAGAGCCCTAGCGTATACTTAGCAGAGCCTCGCGAAGCGTATCACTATCAACGCCGAAGTACTCCTTCTCAATACTCCTAACCTCATCAACACTCCGAGCAGTGCTGTAGTGCTCGAGCACCTCACGGTTCAGCTCTAGGAATACAGGACCCCACTTATACAACGACAGCACCCTCCGAGCCTCATCCCTAAACCCCGTTATGTAGAGTGCCGCAGCCACCGCCTCAAGGCTGCTGAGCCTGAACGGCTTCCCGTAGTTCACAGGGTTCGCAGCTAGGAGTATGGGGAGGTAGCGCTGAACACCTCTCCTCATCCGAACCAGCTTATCGATGCCACTACGCCATGAAACATCTATCACCACAACACCACCCCTCCTAACATACACAGCGTCCTGCGGTAGGAGGACATTACTCGCAAAGGGATTCAACACCACGCTTAGCCGCGGGATCTCCCTGATGCGTATACTAACAGCGATACCCTTCCTAACCATCTTTCTGGCAGTGCACTTAGAGGGATCGTCCTCGCCGTACTCAACAACTATTATCCTCGGTCGTCCCTCTCCCCTTACCATCGCTGCACCACGCCACCCCCTAATCGGGGTTTCCTAATGGATAATATTTTTATTCCAGTGCTCGCTTGAAAAAGGCGGTGAGGCTAGAGTGCCTGAAGCGATCGTGCTCATAAACACTGATATCGGTGCCGAGGAGGAGGTGCTTAACCAGCTTATGAATGTTGAGGGTGTGCGTGAGGCGCACATAGTCTACGGGGTCTACGATATAATAGCTAAGGTTGAGGCTCCCACCACAGAGAAGCTGAAGGAGATAATAACGTCCAATATAAGGAAGATCCCTAAGGTGCGCTCTACCCTCACGATGATTGTTGTGGAGACTAAGCTCAAGCAGTAGTCCGTGATGGAGGAGCTGCATATAGGACTCGATGACTTCGACTCGTATAACGGTGGCTGTACAACACACCTCGCCACCTTTTTGAGCTACGCGTTAATGGTGAGGTATGGGGCTAAGCTTCTAGACCTCCCCCACCTAGTGAGGCTGAACCCCTCGATCCCGTGGAAGACCCGGGGCAACGGAGCCGTTGCGATCCACGTGGCTGTGCCCAGCAGCCTCGTAGACGAGGTCGTTAACTACGTAGTGTCCTTCGCCAAGAGGTACTCACAGGTTTTCAGGGGTCCTGATCAGGAGCCCGGGATCGCTATAGTTGTTGGAGATGTGCCTAGGGGCTTATCGGGCCTCTATCACCTTGCTGTATCGGATTACGTAGCTATCGACTACGTCCTCGAGCTTATCAGGAAGTTCTCGGGCAGGGTGCTGGTCTTCGGCAAGCGCGGGATCGTGGGCGCCCTAGCAGCCCTTTCATGGTGGCTAGACGGGCGTGACCACACCTACGAGCTGCTGGTGTACCGAGTACCGAGCTCCAGGGGGCCTAGGCGCTGTATAGACGAGTCATCGGTGCTCGGCTTCGACGCTAGGCACAGGGACTGCACATTCAACACCTTGGATTACACACGCGATGACAGGCCCCGCATACTTATAGCCCCCCATGGTCCGGACCCTGTGCTGTACGGTGTTCGCGGCGACTGCCTTGGTGATATCCTAGCAGCGCTTAAGGAGATCAGGTGCTGCGAGCCCATTGATGCATGGGCTGTCTTCAGAACCAATCAGGGAACCGATGATCACGCAGTAGCGCGGAGGGTATCGGAGCTTAAACCGTTTAGAACAGGGCGTGTTAGCCTCACCATTGCCCAACCCCCTGTAGCTGTTCCCGGGGGTCACGTAGTGTTTACAGCCTGCGACTCTACTGGATGTATAAGGCTAGCGTTCTTTAGGCAGACGGGGCTTAACAGGGTTGCCTCAAGGCTCATCCCGGGAGACCGCATATCTGTGATAGGCTCCGTGAAGCTCTGGGATGATGGGCTTCCGACATTCCATGTGGAGAAGTTGTATGTGGAGTCCCTGGCCAAGCTATGCGTGGAGCTACCCCCGATATGCCCCATCTGCGGAGCATCTATGGAGTCCTTAGGGCGTGGAAAGGGCTATAGGTGTAGGAGATGCGGTTTCAGAACTAAGGACGTTTCTAAGAGGAGGGCTTGTTTACCCAGGTTAGTATCGCGTGGACTATACGCACCGCCGCCATCAGCTATGAAGCATCTGACCAAGCCCCCTTCGAGGATCGGACGTGAGAAGCTCTACATAAGGAGAATCCCCCTAGACCTCGGCTCTCCATACCTAAATGTTCGCGATGTAGAGGGGCTGCTACAAGCGCTCCAAGCTTAGCTGACCCCTCTGGTTCCTGTAGAGCCCACCTCTCTCCCACAGCCACCGGGAGAGCTCACTAGGCGGGGTACCACCCCTCGACTTCCTCTGGAGAAGCCTGATGATAACCACTGCAACTCGATATCTGTTGCAGAAGTATTGAAACAGTGTGCAAGGCTTCATTATACAAACATTACTTGTCTAATCACAGAAGCTCTTACCAGCACCTCATTACAGCTCTGGAGAAGAAGCTCAGGGGTACGCCCCTTATCTAGTGAGAGGTCGATGTTCAAGCTGCTGGGGGCTCTGGGTATTACCGACCCCTCTGGTTCCTGTGGAGGGCCCCGATCCCGCTATAGCCCACCTTCTGTACTGCGGCGGCATTTGGCTAAGCGGCCTACCCGCACCTCGCGCGGCCCTCAT